>NZ_JASEYI010000001.1:0-238492 GCF_035064085.1 Enterobacter sp. R-1.6.2 | reverse complement strand
GGGAAGGATTCGAACCTTCGAAGTCGATGACGGCAGATTTACAGTCTGCTCCCTTTGGCCGCTCGGGAACCCCACCAGGGGTAATTCAAATTTTGAGGTCTTGCTGAGAGATGGTGGTGGGGGAAGGATTCGAACCTTCGAAGTCGATGACGGCAGATTTACAGTCTGCTCCCTTTGGCCGCTCGGGAACCCCACCACGGGGTAATGCTTTTTGACTTACCTGCTTCTGCTGGAAGCGGGGCGCATCATATCAAATGAGGCGCCCCTGTAAAGCATTCCTTTAGGTAAATGAAGCTGTTTGCCTGCTTTTTATCCGTAAAGGCGCAAAGCTAATCAATTCATTTTCCGAAAGATTAAAGAATGATGGTTCTGTTGCCGTAGACAAAGACACGCTGCGCCAGCACCTGATACAGCGCACGACTGAGCACGTTCTTCTCAACGTCACGCCCTGCACGCATCATGTCCTCGGCCGTGTAGGTGTGGTCCACGTGAATCACGTCCTGCATGATGATTGGACCTTCGTCCAGGTTGTCATTCACATAGTGCGCGGTCGCACCGATGATCTTCACGCCGCGCTCGTAGGCCTGGTGGTAGGGACGCGCGCCAATAAAGGCCGGCAGGAACGAGTGGTGAATGTTGATGATCTTGTTCGGGAAACGCGCCACGAAGGATGGCGTTAACACGCGCATGTATTTCGCCAGCACCACGTAGTCCGGGTTATGCGCTTCAATGGCCTGCGCCATCAGATCGTCGTGTTCTTCACGGGTATGGCCTTCGTGGCTCACCAGCTCGAACGGAATATCAAAACGCTCGACCAGCGTGCGCAGCGTCTCATGGTTGCCAATAACGGCAGCTATTTCCACGTCCAGACCGCCGTAGTTTGCTTTCATCAGCAGGTCGCCCAGACAGTGTGCTTCTTTGGTCACCAGGATCACGATGCGGCGTCGACCGGCTGGGGTTAGTTCGCGCACGGAACCTTCCGGAAGCGCGCTGTCGAGATCGGCAAGCAGGGTGGTGTCGTTGAAAATACCTTCGAGTTCGGTACGCATAAAGAAGCGGCCGGTACGGTGGTCAACGAACTCGTTGTTCTGCACGATATTCAGTTCATGTTTGTAGCAAATGTTGGTAATTCGTGCGATCAGTCCTTTTTGATCGGGACAGATGGTGCGCAGAACTTTACGTTGTAATGATTGCATCGCCGGGAAATCCTGTTTGTATTTGCGAAGTCTGGGTTGTCAGGCATTACTGCCCGCAACACTTTTTAAATTTTTTACCTGAACCACACGGGCAGGGATCGTTACGACCAAACTGTGGGCGCGTTCCGTCAATATAATACCACTGCCCGCTTTCCTTTAAGAACCGGGAACGCTCGATAATGGCACCAGGTTTATTATTCTCGGTAAAACGAGCGACAAAGCTGACGTAACCTTCATCCACATGACTGCCCGTTGAGGATTCATAGACGGTAAGGCCGAGCCACTGCGTGTTCGCGAAGCCGGCTTCGATGTCCTGTCTGAATTCGGCAGCGTGGCAGGAGGGATGCCAGGTTTTAATCAGGTAGTCTGCGTCTTTGATCACAAAAGCAGTGTAACGTGAACGCATGAGGTGTGACGGGTCTGGTGCAACCTGATCGCCAGACAGATATCGCTGGCAACATAGGCTATACTCCAGAGCGCTACCACAAGGGCAGAGTTGAGACACGATTCTCTTCCTGGAACAAATAATAAAGGCGTAAAACGCTTCGGGTAGCACTATGTTAACTGAGCTGTTGCGTTGACGCTATGTCAGGAATCCAGGGGAAGTAAAACAGGGCTAATGAGAAAGGTTAAAATTGGACTGGCGCTGGGCTCAGGTGCAGCCCGGGGATGGTCACACATCGGCGTGATTAATGCCTTAAACAAGATGGGCATTAACGTAGATATTGTCGCAGGGTGTTCAATAGGATCGCTTGTCGGCTCCGCTTACGCGTGCGGGAAGCTTCCGGAACTCGAGACCTGGGTGCGTTCCTTCAGTTACTGGGACGTCCTGCGCCTGATGGATCTCTCGTGGCAGCGTGGTGGGCTGTTGCGCGGCGAACGCGTCTTTAACCAGTTCCGCCAGGTTATGCCTCTCGAAGACTTCACTGATTGTCAGATGCCCTTTGGCGCCGTCGCGACGAACCTCAGCACGGGACGCGAACTCTGGTTAACCGAAGGGGATATCCATCTTGCCGTGCGCGCCTCCTGCAGCATGCCGGGGCTTATGGCGCCTGTCCCACACAACGGTTACTGGCTTGTCGACGGTGGCGTTGTAAACCCGGTTCCCATCTCTCTGACCCGTGCAATGGGGGCGGATATCGTGATTGCCGTCGACCTGCAGCACGACGCCCACCTGATGCAACAGGACCTCATGCCGGTCAATCTCCAGAGCGAAGATGCCGAGGGCGAGAAGCTGGCCTGGCATGAGCGCCTGCGCGGTAGAATCGGGCGCATGGCCGCGCGACGCTCGGTTGCCGCGCCGACGGCGATAGAAATCATGACCACGTCAATCCAGGTACTGGAGAATCGCCTTAAGCGCAATCGTATGGCAGGCGATCCGCCAGATATTCTTATTCAGCCTTACTGTCCGCAAATCTCTACTCTTGATTTCCATCGGGCTGAGGCCGCCATCGCAGCGGGCTCGTTAGCCGTCGAAAAGAAAATGGACGAATTGTTGCCTTTTGTGCAAACAGCACGTTAAGCACCTTTTTTTGACTACTTCAGCAAAATCTGACAGGCGATAGTGCCGATCGCATGCCACTATTTAGTTACTGTCAGCCAGGGGAGGAACCATGACGCAGCCATTGGCCGGAAAACACATTTTGATTGTAGAAGACGAGCCCGTTTTCCGATCGCTACTGGATTCGTGGTTATCCTCGCTGGGAGCAATCACTTCACTGGCTGAAGATGGTATCGACGCCCTGGAAAAAATGATCAGCATTACGCCCGATTTAATGATTTGCGACATTGAGATGCCGCGCATGAATGGGCTGAAGCTGGTTGAACATCTGCGTAACGAAGGCAACCAGACGCCGATTCTGGTGATCTCTGCCACAGAGAATATGGCGGATATCGCCAAAGCATTGCGACTCGGTGTCCAGGATATTCTGCTTAAACCGGTCAAGGATCTGAACCGGCTGCGAGAAACGGTCTTAGCGTGCCTGTATCCGAATATGTTTAATTCCCGGGTAGAGGAAGAGGAGCGTCTTTTCCAGGACTGGGATGCCTTGGTGAGTGATCCTCCTGCTGCGGCGAAACTGTTGCAAGAACTTCAGCCACCCGTACAGCAAACTATTTCGCACTGCCGCGTAAATTATCGTCAGCTGGTGGCGGCTGATCAGCCGGGACTGGTACTGGATATCGCACCTTTATCTGATTCCGACCTTGCGTTTTATTCTCTGGATGTTACCCGGGCAGGGGATAATGGCGTATTAGCCGCGTTACTTCTTCGCGCGCTTTTTAATGGTTTGCTGCAGGAACAGTTATCGCATCAGGGACAACGGCTGCCGGAGTTAGGCAGTTTGCTCAAACAGGTAAACCAGCTTTTTCGCCAGGCTAATTTGCCCGGACAGTTCCCGCTGCTGGTCGGCTATTACCACAGCGGTTTAAAGAATCTGATCCTCGTTTCAGCAGGTCTCAACGCTTCACTGAATACCGGTGAACATCATATTCAGGTGAGTAACGGTGTTCCGCTTGGGACATTGGGTACGGCGTATCTTAATCAAATTAGCCACCGCTGTTCCTCCTGGCAGTGCCAAATTTGGGGCGCCGGGGGACGGCTACGCTTAATGTTGTCCACGGAATAAGCAATTGGATCTTAATTTTAAGATTGCTTTACCTGTGTTTTACGGGGAGTGCTACTATCGCTGCCCAGATTCATGCGTATTTGTCCTAATTGATCGGCAACGCGTTCTTTTCAGACCCGGACTGCGGGGCGAGGCTGATATACTCAACGCGTTATTTATTGCATAAAAGTTCAAAACTTGAACAGCTCAGGAGAATTTGAATGGCTGCCCTAAATTCGAAAGTCAGAAAGGCCGTCATCCCGGTAGCGGGATTGGGGACCAGGATGTTACCAGCAACTAAGGCAATTCCTAAAGAGATGCTGCCTCTGGTTGATAAGCCATTAATCCAGTATGTCGTTAATGAATGTATCGCAGCCGGCATCACTGAAATTGTGCTGGTTACGCATTCATCAAAAAACTCTATCGAAAACCATTTCGATACAAGCTTTGAACTTGAAGCCATGCTGGAAAAACGTGTTAAGCGTCAGCTGTTAGAAGAAGTTCAGTCTATTTGCCCGCCACACGTTACCATTATGCAGGTTCGTCAGGGTCTGGCTAAAGGTCTGGGCCACGCTGTGATGTGTGCACATCCTGTTGTAGGTGATGAGCCTGTAGCGGTAATTCTGCCTGACGTAATTCTGGACGAATACGAATCCGATCTTTCTCAGGATAACCTGGCAGAGATGATCAAACGTTTCGACGAAACCGGTAGCAGCCAGATTATGGTTGAGCCTGTTGACGACGTGACGGCATACGGTGTGGTTGACTGCAAAGGCGTTAACCTTGAGCCGGGCGAAAGCGTGCCAATGGTTGGCGTGGTAGAGAAGCCTAAAGCCGACGTAGCGCCTTCAAACCTGGCCGTTGTAGGTCGCTATGTCCTGAGCGCTGAAATCTGGCCTCTGCTGGCGAAAACGCCTCCAGGAGCGGGTGATGAGATTCAGCTGACGGATGCCATTGATATGCTGATCGAGAAAGAGACAGTTGAGGCTTACCATATGAAAGGTAAGAGCCATGACTGCGGTAATAAGCTTGGTTATATGCAGGCGTTCGTAGAATATGGTATTCGCCACAATACTCTTGGTGAAGAATTTAAAACCTGGCTCAAAGAGAGCGTAGGTATTAAGAAATAAGCCACGGTTAGATATGTCCGAAACCGGTGAGGCGCTGCCCACCGGTTTTTTTATGCCCTAAACACTTCCAAAACCTGTCTCAAAGTACAGTTATTAAAATTGCCAAATAATGCTTTATGACAGAGTGTAAGGGGATGTTTGCGACAAATTTAGGTTAAAAAAAATCCCGCATTACGCGGGATTTTTCTGAATACGGCTGGATTAATCCTTGATCAGGAAGTCGTCCAGCTGTTTACCTTGTTCGTCCATGGCTTTCTTGATAACAGCAGGAGTGCGGCCCTGGCCAGTCCAGGTTTTAGTTTCGCCGTTCTCGTCAACGTAGCTATATTTAGCAGGACGAGCAGCACGCTTGGCTTTAGTACCGGTTTTAGCTGCAGCCATGCTGTTCAGCAATTCATTTGGATCGATACCATCAGCAATCAGCATTTCACGATATTGCTGCAGTTTACGAGTACGTTCTTCGATTTCAGCGGCAGCTGCGCTTTCTTCTTCACGACGTTCATTAACTACAACTTCTAATTTTTCCAGCATTTCTTCAAGCGTTTCGAGGGTGCATTCTCTTGCCTGCGCACGAAGAGTACGGATGTTGTTCAGAATTTTAAGTGCTTCGCTCATTGTAGTAATCTCAAACTTATAATGGGGGGTGGTTTGTTGACCTAATAATAGAGCCATAAATTCAGTTGTGCAATAGCCAGGAATGTAAGGAATTCAAAAAATACTAAATAATGCCGCTATTATTAATTACGCTAACTTAAATTTCATCACCCAACAGTCTCGTTTGTTATCAGCTAACCCGGCTGGACCCGGTCGATTGCCTCTTTTTTTTGTGACATTTACCGCAGGAATTATAGTTGCGGCGGAGAAATATCAGCCTTTTGTATTAGTTCCCCACCGTGATGTTAAGACTGAAATAGTTAATAAATAGTGAATTTTAATGAACGGCGATTCCACTATAAAATGCAGTGTTATGTTTGGCTAAACATATAACATATTGGCCAGGCTGAAGGAGTTTACTTCATGTTTTAGCGGATTATTTTCATGAAAAGAAGGTTGTGAACTCCTTGCTGAAACGCTTCCTCTGAGTGCTACATCGCTGATGACCAGACAAATTATGGTACAATGAATCATCGGGAATATTACACATTGATTAGGGTTTTACGGCCAATGGCACAACTTTATTTCTACTATTCGGCAATGAATGCCGGGAAATCCACCGCGTTGCTGCAATCCTCGTACAATTACCAGGAGCGCGGGATGCGTACCGTTGTTTATACGGCTGAAATTGACGATCGCTTTGGCGCAGGGAAGGTGAGTTCCAGAATAGGGCTCTCGTCGCCTGCCAGACTGTTTAACCCGAAAACCGATCTGTTTGAGGACATTCGTACAGAACATGCTTTGCAGCCCATTCACTGTGTTCTGGTAGATGAGAGCCAGTTTCTGACGCGTGAACAGGTTCATGCCCTTTCAGAGGTGGTCGATGAGCTCGATATTCCCGTGCTGTGTTACGGCCTGCGTACGGATTTCCGCGGTGAGCTCTTTGCCGGTAGCCAGTATTTGCTTGCCTGGTCGGATAAGCTTGTCGAATTGAAAACAATCTGCTTCTGCGGTCGAAAAGCCAGCATGGTGCTTCGTCTTGACCAGGCCGGGAAACCTTATGCAGATGGCGAGCAGGTGGTTATAGGCGGTAATGAACGCTATGTTTCAGTCTGTCGTAAGCATTATAAAGAAGCGTTGTCTGTAGGCTCGCTGACGGCGATTCAACACGACAACAGGAAATAACGCCAGCCTTGTTATACAGACATAAAAAAACCCGCCATAAAGGCGGGTTTTTTCTTCTGCTTTCAATTAAGCGCTTTTCTTCGCTTTCTTGTCAGCTTTGATGACAGGAACTTCTGTTTTCACAGCGGCAACGTCACCTTCTTTGAACTCACGACCGTAGAAGGTATCCAGCAGAATCTGTTTCAGCTCGGAGATCAGTGGGTAGCGCGGGTTAGCACCAGTACACTGGTCATCGAATGCATCTTCAGACAGCTTATCTACGTGAGCGAGGAAGTCAGCTTCCTGAACGCCTGCTTCACGGATAGATTTTGGAATACCCAGCTCAGCTTTCAGGCTTTCCAGCCATGCCAGCAGTTTCTCAATCTTCGCAGCAGTGCGGTCACCCGGTGCGCTCAGACCAAGGTGGTCTGCGATTTCAGCGTAACGACGGCGCGCTTGCGGACGGTCGTACTGGCTGAAAGCAGTCTGCTTGGTTGGGTTGTCGTTAGCGTTATAACGGATAACGTTGCTGATCAACAGGGCGTTCGCCAGACCGTGAGGAATGTGGAACTGAGAACCCAGCTTGTGCGCCATAGAGTGGCAAACACCCAGGAAGGCGTTCGCAAACGCGATACCGGCGATGGTTGCTGCACTGTGAACGCGTTCACGTGCTACTGGGTTTTTAGACCCTTCGTTGTAGGACGCTGGCAGGTTTTCCTTCAGCAGTTTCAGCGCCTGCAGAGCCTGACCGTCAGAGAACTCAGATGCCAGAACAGAAACGTAAGCTTCCAGGGCGTGAGTTACCGCATCCAGACCACCGAACGCACACAGTGACTTCGGCATCTCCATGACCAGGTTCGCATCAACGATAGCCATGTCTGGGGTCAGTGCATAGTCAGCCAGTGGGTATTTCTGACCTGTTGCATCGTCCGTTACTACTGCGAATGGCGTAACTTCTGAACCGGTACCGGAAGTGGTGGTTACCGCGATCATTTTCGCTTTTACGCCCATTTTCGGGAACTTGTAGATACGTTTACGGATGTCCATAAAGCGCAGCGCCAGTTCTTCGAAGTGGGTTTCAGGATGCTCGTACATGACCCACATGATTTTCGCGGCGTCCATTGGGGAACCGCCGCCCAGAGCGATAATCACATCTGGTTTGAAGGAGTTAGCCAGCTCAGCACCTTTACGCACAACGCTCAGGGTAGGGTCAGCTTCAACTTCAAAGAACACTTCAGTTTCAACGCCAGCCGCTTTCAGTACAGAGGTGATCTGGTCAGCGTAGCCGTTGTTGAACAGGAAACGGTCAGTCACGATGAGCGCACGTTTGTGGCCATCAGTAATCACTTCATCCAGCGCGATTGGCAGTGAGCCACGGCGGAAGTAGATAGATTTCGGAAGTTTGTGCCACAACATGTTTTCAGCTCGCTTAGCAACGGTTTTCTTGTTGATCAGGTGTTTTGGACCAACGTTTTCAGAGATGGAGTTACCACCCCAGGAACCACAACCCAGAGTCAGGGAAGGTGCGAGTTTAAAGTTGTACAGATCACCGATACCACCCTGAGAAGCAGGGGTGTTAATCAGGATACGTGCAGTTTTCATCATCTGACCGAAGTGGGCAACGCGTTCTGGCTGGTTATCCTGGTCGGTGTACAGACAAGACGTGTGACCGATACCGCCCATGGCAACCAGCTTCTCAGCTTTCTCTACCGCGTCTTCGAAATCTTTCGCACGGTACATGGCAAGCGTTGGAGACAGTTTTTCATGTGCAAACGGCTCGCTTTCGTCAACAACTTTCACTTCACCGATCAGGATTTTGGTTGTTGCCGGAACGGTAAAGCCTGCGAGTTCAGCAATTTTGTACGCTGGCTGACCCACGATAGCGGCGTTCAGTGCGCCATTTTTCAGGATGATGTCCTGAACTGCTTTCAGCTCTTTGCCCTGCAGCAGATAGCCGCCGTGGCTGGCGAAACGTTCACGAACTGCGTCGTACACGGAATCAACAACAACAACAGACTGTTCAGATGCACAGATCACGCCGTTATCGAAGGTTTTAGACATCAGTACAGACGCAACGGCACGTTTGATGTCAGCAGTTTCGTCGATAACAACAGGGGTGTTACCGGCGCCCACACCGATCGCTGGTTTACCGGAGCTGTATGCGGCTTTAACCATGCCAGGACCACCGGTCGCCAGGATCAGGTTAATGTCCGGGTGATGCATCAGCGCATTGGAGAGCTCAACGGAAGGTTGGTCGATCCAGCCAATCAGATCTTTTGGTGCGCCAGCAGCGATCGCCGCCTGCAGGACGATATCCGCAGCTTTGTTGGTCGCGTCTTTCGCACGTGGGTGTGGAGAGAAGATGATTGCGTTACGGGTCTTCAGGCTAATCAGTGATTTGAAGATAGCTGTAGACGTTGGGTTAGTTGTCGGAACAATACCGCAGATGATGCCGATAGGTTCAGCGATGGTGATGGTACCGAAGGTGTCGTCTTCGGACAGCACGCCACAGGTTTTCTCATCTTTATAGGCGTTGTAGATATACTCGGAAGCAAAGTGGTTTTTGATCACTTTATCTTCCACGATACCCATGCCGGATTCGGCAACGGCCATTTTAGCGAGAGGGATTCGAGCATCTGCAGCAGCCAGTGCGGCAGCGCGGAAGATTTTATCAACCTGTTCTTGGGTGAAATTGGCATATTCACGCTGGGCTTTTTTAACGCGCTCGACGAGGGCGTTCAGTTCAGCGATATTAGTAACAGCCATAATGCTCTCCTGATAATGTTTAAACTCTTTTAGTAAACCAGCGCTCGATACGTCACACAGTATAGACAGAGCCGATACGACTTGCGTAACACAAAGTAAAACAAAGAGTTACTTTCTGCGTCAGCACACTAATTTACTAAAAGAGCCTTACCTTAGCATCATCCCTTTTTGTCAGGTGATCTCCCTGGGGGCGTAACCAAGATTACTCACTTCTGAGTACGGAAATCATGATCTGCGTCAATTTTCCCCCAAGCTGATACCTTTCAGCAGGGTTATTTCGTTGAGATTTTTCAAGTGTTAAATAATTACGTAAGTAATGGAAGCGACGCTATCATTGATTATACATATGTTTAACATCCTGAAATGATAACGTTTTGCCACAGATTTCGAGTGAAGTATGCTAATAAAAAGGGTATCTTCAGCGCGATTTCTCATGACAAAGTGTCAGTCCCGGGCATGTGTATAAGCGGAGCAAAACGTGATCCAAACGCTCTTTGATTTTCCAACGTATTTTAAATTTTTTATTGGTTTGTTTGCCCTGGTCAACCCGGTGGGGATCATTCCTGTCTTTATTAGTATGACGAGTTATCAGACGGCGGCGGCCAGGAATAAGACCAACCTCACCGCTAACCTGTCAGTGGCTATCATATTGCTCACCTCCCTTTTTCTTGGGGACGCCATTCTCCAACTCTTCGGTATTTCAATTGACTCTTTCCGCATAGCGGGTGGGATCCTGGTCGTGACCATCGCGATGTCCATGATCAGCGGTAAGCTGGGCGAGGATAAACAGAACAAGCAGGAGAAGTCAGAAACAGCTATCCGCGAAAGTATTGGCGTGGTGCCGCTGGCCTTACCGCTCATGGCTGGCCCTGGCGCCATCAGTTCAACCATTGTCTGGGGCACGCGTTACCATAGCCTGATGCACCTGATTGGCTTTTCCGTTGCCATTGCGCTTTTCGCACTCTGCTGTTGGGGAGTATTCCGCATGGCGCCCTGGCTGGTGCGCCTGCTGGGGCAGACGGGCATTAACGTCATAACGCGTATTATGGGTCTGCTGTTGATGGCGTTAGGGATAGAATTCATCGTTACAGGAATTAAAAGCATTTTCCCCGGTTTGCTGCACTGATATTTCGTATGAAAGAACGGAGCCACGGCTCCGTTTTTTTACGTCATTATCAGTAAATCCTATAACTAAAGTTGAAATGCTCACATATCATAATAAATTCTACTAATAATGTTCATTGCTTGTATTTCAATGAGTTATTAATTCCCGCCAAACCCGCCTGCGCAGAAAACCTTCGATCGATCTGTTATTTTACTCACATGATACTCTGGGGCTTGCTGAGAGATAACCGAAATGATATTAGTAAATTCAACATTCCCCTAGATGAATGTGCTAAATAATAACCAGTTGTTAAATTTTTGTACAAAATCACTCGATGATAGCGCAGCGACGCGCGTGTAGAGAAAATTTTCTCTATCTTATTGAATATCATAATTTTTAAGTGGTATTCGATGTCCGGCAGGGCTGCCCTCAACGATGCGGTACTCACCGTAAAAGAGAATTGCTTAACAAATTTGCAAAATGTATTGGCGCGCGTTTACGCCATTTGATACTTTCCGGCCTAATATTTTACAGCATAAAACAAGCAGATGAGAATTATTTTCATATGGTTCTCTTCTCAGATATCCAGCGCAGGTCTCAAACAGGGGAGGCCTGTAAAGAATCGACGCAAGACGGCCATACGAGCGGTCAGTAATAAAAAAGTCGGTGATAGCAAGCAGTAAAAGAAGAACCTGACAGCAGCAAAAAAAACTCCTGCGCTGTACAGGCCCCAAAAGGGGATTACACAGCTGGCGAAGGCCAGTCATTATAATGAGTGGAGTACCAACACAATGTCCATCATCACAAAAAAAAATCTGGTAGCGGCGGGGATTTTAACTGCGCTAATCGCGGGCAACGCTGCAATGGCTGCGGACGTTCCTGCAGGTGTTCAACTGGCGGAGAAACAGACGCTGGTGCGTAACAACGGTGCGGAAGTTCAGTCTCTTGACCCGCACAAAATTGAAGGTGTTCCTGAGTCTAACGTTAACCGCGACCTGTTCGAAGGCCTGCTGGTGACAGACGTAGACGGCCACCCGGCGCCGGGTGTTGCAGAAAAATGGGAAAACAAAGATTTCAAAGTCTGGACCTTCCATCTGCGTAAAGATGCGAAATGGTCCGACGGTACACCGGTCACGGCCGAAGATTTCGTTTATAGCTGGCAGCGTCTGGCGAATCCAACCACCGCCTCTCCGTATGCGAGCTACCTGCAATATGGCCACATCGCCAATATTGATGACATCATCGCGGGCAAAAAACCTGTTACCGACCTGGGCGTAAAAGCGATCGATGCCAATACCTTTGAAGTGACGTTGAGCGAACCTGTTCCGTACTTCTATAAGCTGCTGGTTCACCCGTCCGTCTCCCCGGTACCAAAATCCGCCGTGGAAAAATTTGGTGAGAAATGGACGCAGCCTGCCAATATCGTGACCAACGGTGCCTATAAGCTGAAAGACTGGGTGGTCAACGAACGTATGGTGCTTGACCGTAACCCGCAGTATTGGGATAACGCGAAAACCGTTATTGACCAGGTGACCTACCTGCCAATTTCGTCCGAAGTGACTGACGTTAACCGCTATCGCAGCGGTGAAATCGACATGACCTATAACAACATGCCGATTGAACTGTTCCAGAAACTGAAAAAAGAGATCCCTAAAGAAGTTCACGTCGATCCGTACCTGTGCACCTATTACTATGAAATCAACAACCAGAAAGCACCGTTTACCGACGTACGTGTTCGTACCGCGCTGAAGCTGGCACTGGATCGCGATATCATCGTGAACAAAGTGAAAAACCAGGGCGATCTGCCGGCGTACAGCTATACCCCTCCATACACCGATGGCGCAAAACTGACCGAGCCAGAGTGGTTTAAACAGACTCAGGAACAGCGTAACGCAGAAGCGAAGAAACTGCTGGCCGAAGCGGGCTACACCGCAGATAAGCCGCTGACCTTCAGCCTGCTCTACAACACTTCCGATCTGCACAAAAAACTGGCTATCGCCGTTGCCTCAATCTGGAAAAAGAACCTGGGCGCGAACGTGAAGCTGGAGAACCAGGAGTGGAAAACCTTCCTCGACAGCCGTCATCAGGGCACCTTTGATGTGGCACGTGCTGGCTGGTGTGCGGACTATAACGAACCGACCTCCTTCCTGAACACCATGCTGAGCGACAGCTCGAACAACACCGCGCACTATAAGAGTCCGGCATTCGACAAGCTGATTGGCGACACGCTGAAAACCACTGACGAAGCACAGCGTACAGAACTGTACTCTAAAGCCGAGCAGCAGCTGGATAAAGATTCCGCGATCGTTCCGGTTTACTACTACGTTAACGCCCGTCTGGTGAAACCGTGGGTAGGTGGATATACCGGTAAAGACCCGATGGATAATATCTACGTTAAAAACTTGTATATTATCAAGCATTAATGGCAATGAGTGGGGCGGGCATGCTCGCCCCACGGTGTCTAACCAACGTCACATAATATAGGCACACGCCAGAAGGTACGGGCAATGTTGAAATTTATCCTACGTCGCTGTCTTGAAGCGATTCCAACGCTATTTATTCTCATCACGATTTCCTTCTTCATGATGCGTCTTGCGCCGGGCAGTCCATTTACCGGTGAGCGTACGCTGCCGCCTGAAGTCATGGCGAATATCGAAGCGAAATACCACTTGAACGATCCTATCTCCACCCAGTACTTCAATTACCTGAAGCAGCTGGCCCACGGCGATTTTGGACCGTCATTTAAATATAAAGACTATTCCGTTAACGACCTGGTCGCGTCCAGCTTCCCGGTATCGGCTAAGTTGGGTGCTGCGGCATTCATTCTGGCCATCGTTTTCGGGGTCACCGCGGGCGTTATCGCTGCGCTCAGACAAAATACCAAATGGGATTATGCCGTAATGGGGGTGGCAATGACCGGGGTAGTGATACCCAGCTTCGTTGTCGCGCCATTACTGGTGATGATATTTGCCATCACGCTGAAGTGGCTGCCTGGCGGCGGCTGGAACGGCGGGGCATTGAAGTTCATGATTTTGCCGATGGTGGCATTATCGCTGGCGTACATCGCCAGCATCGCGCGTATCACCCGTGGTTCAATGATCGAAGTGCTGCACTCGAACTTCATTCGTACCGCGCGCGCTAAAGGGCTGCCGATGCGTCGGATTATCTTCCGCCACGCGCTCAAACCGGCGCTGTTGCCCGTGCTTTCCTACATGGGACCGGCATTCGTCGGGATCATCACCGGCTCTATGGTTATCGAAACAATCTACGGCCTGCCCGGCATTGGTCAGCTGTTCGTTAACGGCGCGCTCAACCGCGACTATTCGCTGGTGCTGAGCCTGACCATTCTCGTCGGTGCGCTGACCATTCTCTTTAACGCTATCGTCGATGTGCTGTATGCCGTCATCGATCCGAAAATTCGTTACTAACGCTGGAGCACGCCATGATGTTGAGTAAGAAAAACAGCGAGGCGCTGGAAAACTTCAGTGAAAAACTGGAAGTAGAAGGTCGTAGCCTCTGGCAGGACGCGCGCCGTCGCTTTATGCACAACCGTGCAGCGGTTGCCAGTCTGGTTGTTCTGGTGATCATCGCGCTGTTTGTGACCCTGGCGCCGATGCTGTCGCAATTTACCTATTTCGACACCGACTGGGGCATGATGTCCAGCGCGCCGGATATGGAATCAGGCCACTATTTTGGCACGGACTCCTCGGGACGCGATCTGCTGGTGCGTGTCGCTATCGGTGGCCGTATCTCGCTGATGGTAGGTATTGCTGCCGCGCTGGTGGCGGTGATCGTGGGTACGCTCTACGGCTCACTTTCCGGCTACCTCGGCGGCAAAATAGACTCGGTAATGATGCGTCTGCTGGAAATCCTGAACTCCTTCCCGTTCATGTTCTTCGTCATCCTGCTGGTGACCTTCTTCGGCCAAAATATCCTGCTGATCTTCGTGGCTATCGGGATGGTTTCCTGGCTGGATATGGCGCGTATTGTTCGCGGCCAGACGCTGAGCCTCAAACGCAAAGAGTTTATTGAAGCGGCGCAGGTAGGCGGTGTGTCCACCGGGAATATCGTGGTTCGCCATATCGTTCCTAACGTGCTGGGCGTGGTGGTGGTTTATGCCTCACTGCTGGTACCAAGCATGATCCTGTTTGAATCTTTCCTGAGCTTCCTGGGTCTGGGTACACAAGAGCCACTGAGCAGCTGGGGCGCGCTGCTGAGCGATGGCGCAAACTCGATGGAAGTTTCACCGTGGCTACTGCTTTATCCGGCGGGTTTCCTGGTCGTTACCCTGTTCTGTTTTAACTTTATCGGCGATGGCCTGCGTGATGCCCTCGACCCGAAAGACCGTTAAGGAGCGCCGTCATGACAATTATTGAAACGGCCACTGCGCCACAGGCGCAACAGCAGAATAATCTTCTGCTGGATGTGAAAGACCTCCGCGTGACCTTTAAAACGCCGGACGGGGATGTTACCGCCGTCAACGATCTCAACTTCAACCTGCGCGCGGGCGAAACGCTGGGGATCGTGGGGGAGTCCGGTTCCGGAAAATCGCAGACCGCTTTTGCGCTGATGGGCCTGCTGGCTGCTAACGGTGTGATTGGGGGCTCCGCTAAATTCAACGGTCGCGAAATCCTCAACCTGCCGGAACACGAGCTGAACAAGCTGCGCGCTGAGCAGATTTCGATGATTTTCCAGGATCCTATGACCTCGCTGAACCCGTATATGCGTGTAGGCGAGCAGCTGATGGAGGTCCTGATGCTGCACAAAGGCCTGGGCAAAGCGGAGGCCTTTGAAGAGTCGGTCAAAATGCTGGATGCGGTGAAAATGCCTGAAGCGCGCAAGCGTATGCGCATGTTCCCGCACGAGTTTTCTGGCGGTATGCGTCAGCGCGTGATGATTGCGATGGCGCTGCTGTGCCGGCCAAAGCTGCTGATTGCCGATGAACCTACCACCGCGCTGGACGTTACCGTTCAGGCGCAGATCATGACCCTGTTGAACGAGCTGAAGCGCGAGTTCAACACGGCGATTATCATGATCACTCACGACCTGGGCGTGGTGGCGGGCATCTGTGACAAAGTGCTGGTGATGTACGCCGGTCGTACCATGGAATACGGCAAAGCGCGCGATGTCTTCTATCAGCCAGCCCATCCGTACTCGATTGGTCTGCTGAACGCGGTACCGCGTCTTGATGCGGAAGGGGAATCCCTGCTCACCATTCCGGGCAACCCGCCAAACCTGCTGCGTCTGCCGAAAGGCTGTCCGTTCCAGCCGCGCTGCCCGCACGCGATGGAAATCTGCAACAGCGCTCCGCCGCTGGAAGAGTTTGCACCAGGCCGTCTGCGCGCCTGCTTTAAGCCGCAGGAGGAGCTGGTATGAACGCATTAGATGAAAAACGCAACGTGCTGCTCGAAATCGCCGATCTTAAAGTGCATTTCGACATCAAAGACGGCAAACAGTGGTTCTGGCAGCCGCCGAAGACCCTGAAAGCGGTGGACGGCGTCACGCTGCGCCTGTACGAAGGGGAAACCCTGGGCGTGGTGGGAGAGTCCGGCTGCGGTAAATCGACCTTTGCGCGAGCCATTATCGGTCTGGTCAAAGCCACCGACGGTAAAGTGGCCTGGCTGGGTAAAGATCTGCTGGGCATGAAGCCCGACGAGTGGCGCGAGGTGCGCAGCGATATCCAGATGATTTTCCAGGATCCGCTGGCATCATTAAACCCGCGCATGACCATCGGTGAGATTATTGCCGAGCCGCTGCGCACCTATCATCCGAAAATGTCTCGTCAGGAAGTGCGCGATCGCGTGAAGGCGATGATGATGAAAGTCGGCCTGTTGCCAAACCTCATCAACCGCTATCCGCATGAGTTCTCCGGCGGTCAGTGCCAGCGTATTGGTATTGCCCGTGCGCTGATCCTCGAACCGAAGCTGATTATCTGCGATGAGCCGGTTTCCGCGCTGGACGTGTCCATTCAGGCGCAGGTGGTTAACCTGCTGCAGAAACTGCAGCGCGAAATGGGGCTGTCGCTGATCTTCATCGCGCATGACCTGGCCGTGGTTAAACACATCTCTGACCGCGTGCTGGTAATGTATCTGGGGCATGCCGTGGAGCTGGGCACCTATGACGAGGTGTACCATAATCCATTGCATCCATACACCAGAGCGTTGATGTCCGCGGTGCCGATCCCCGATCCGGATCTGGAAAAGAATAAAACCATCCAGCTTCTGGAAGGGGAATTACCCTCACCGATTAACCCGCCGTCAGGCTGCGTCTTCCGCACGCGCTGCCCGATGGCCGGGCCGGAATGTGCTAAAACGCGACCGGTTCTGGAAGGCAGTTTCCGACATGCGGTTTCCTGCCTGAAAGTAGACCCGTTATAATCGCAAGGGCTGACATCATGTCAGCCCTTATTTTTTGCGAGGTAACTGTGTCGCGTTTATTCACGTCAGCCCGTCGGCGGCTTTATCATTTTTTATTCGATCCTGAAACGGTTTCCGGGCGACGCTTCGAAGGTCTGTGCGGTTTATTTGCGCTCCTCAGCGTGGTAGTTATCTTTATTGAATCGGGTGCCGGGACGCAATACCACCTGACGTTTGACGAATGGCATATTTTTGTCTGGCTTGAGCTGGCGATTACCCTGGTTTTTACCGCTGAATATCTCCTCCGGGTAATAGCCTGGCCCAACCCGGCCAGATATGTTTTCAGCTTCTGGGGATTTATCGATTTAGCCACCATCCTGCCGCTCTATGTCATGTGGCTGTGGCCGGAGATCAGCCTGAGTTATGTCTTTGCCTGGCGCGCGATGCGCGTGATTCGGGTATTACGTATTCTGAAATTGCTGCGTTTTATGCCGTCATTACGCGTGTTCTGGAGTGCGATCGTCAGCGCCCGGCATCAGCTTATTTTGTTCTACTCGTTTATTGCCATCGTCATGATTGTTTTTGGCGCGCTGATGTATTTAATAGAAGGGCCTAAATATGGCTTTACGACGCTCAATGCGTCCGTCTACTGGGCCATTGTGACCGTCACGACCGTGGGCTACGGAGATATTACGCCCCATACGCCACTGGGGCGCATCGTGGCGTCCGTGCTGATTTTGATTGGCTATTCGGTGATTGCGATCCCGACGGGACTTATTACCACACATATGAGCAGCGCCTTCCAGAACCGCAAGCAGCAGCGCAAGTGTCCTCATTGCCAGCAGGGCGAACATGAACACAGCGCGCGGTTTTGTTACCGCTGCGGCAGTGAATTGCCGGAGTAAATAAAAAAGGCTGCAATCGCAGCCTTTTTTATTATTCGCGCCAGAGGATATGGCACAGCTTGTGGTCTTTCTCGCGACAGAGCAGAACGCGCGCGAAAATATCGTTAATTTCGCCGCCGTCTTCATCGGCCAGCCCAATCACCACTTCGGCAAAGAAGTCAGGATTCAGGTCGAAATCCACATGCTCAGCCCAGTCTTCTGAAGGGTCGAACAATTCAGCGCCGCCGCGCTCTTCGAACTGCAGATTAAAGAGGATCACGTCTGCGGGATCGAGGTTATCAACCGCCAGTTCGAGAAAAATGTCATAGGCCTGCTCGAGCGTTTCGTCTTCGGTCAGGCGATTGTTCAGATCCATTTCCATGATGACTACCTGTTTAACATCGTTGGGCACGTTTTACAGCAACGGACTAAAGAAGTAAAACAGTCGTTCGGCAATTCTCTGCCACATCGGACGTTTTACCCACAGTCTGGCATCCAGCAGCCGCGAGCGGGAGATATAATCATCCTGCACCGCTGCGAGGTCGCCGCCAAAGCCGGCATCATCAATGACCAGCGTGATTTCAAAGTTAAGCCACAGGCTACGCATATCCAGGTTGACCGTTCCCACCAGGCTCAGCTCACCGTCGACGAGAACGCTCTTGGTGTGGAGCAATCCGCCTTCAAACTGGTAAATTTTCACCCCTGCTGCCAGCAGTTCGCTGAAGAATGCCCGGCTGGCCCAGCCCACCAGTAGGGAGTCATTTTTGCGTGGCAAAATGATGCTCACATCGACACCGCGCTGCGCGGCGGTACAGATCGCGTGCAGGAGGTCGTCGCTGGGGACAAAGTAGGGCGTCGTCATGATCAGATATTCACGCGCCGAGTAGGTTGCCGTCAGCAGCGCCTGATGGATTAAGTCCTCCGGGAAGCCCGGCCCGGAAGCAATAGTATGAATGGTGTGACCGCTCGCCTCTTCAAACGGCATGATATTGCCGTCCGGCGGTGGCGGCAGGATACGCTTGCCGGTCTCTATTTCCCAGTCGCAGGAATAAACGATGCCCATCGAGGTGGCAATCGGCCCCTCCATTCGCGCCATCAAATCAACCCATTGACCTACGCCCGAGTCCTGTTTGAAGAAGCGCGGGTCAACCATATTCATGCTGCCGGTGTAGGCAATATAGTTATCGATCATGATCATTTTGCGATGCTGACGGAGATCCATCCTGCGCAGAAACACGCGCAGGAGATTTACCTTCAGCGCTTCAACCACTTCGATCCCGGCATTACGCATCATGCCCGCCCAGGGGCTACGGAAAAATGCCACGCTACCCGCGGAGTCAAGCATCAGGCGGCAATGAATGCCGCGCCGCGCGGCGGCCATCAGCGACTCAGCGACCTGGTCAGCCATCCCGCCGGGCTGCCAGATATAAAAAACCATCTCGATATTATGACGAGCCAGCTGAATATCGCGGATTAACGCCTGCATGACGTCGTCGGACGAGGTCAGCAGCTGCAGTTGATTGCCCTTAACGCCGCCAATCCCCTGGCGGCGCTCGCAGAGCTTAAACAGTGAGGAGGCGACGCTGCTGTTCTCCTCGGCAAAAATATGTTTGCAGGCCTTAAGATCGTTCAGCCACTTCGCTGTGGAGGGCCACATGGCACGGGCGCGCTCGGCGCGGCGTTTACCCAGATGAAGTTCACCGAAAGAGAGATAGGCAATAATTCCCACCAGCGGGAGGATATAAATGATCAGAAGCCAGGCCATGGCAGAGGGTACGGCTCTGCGCTTCATCAGGATGCGTAATGTCACACCCGCGATTAACAGCCAGTATCCCAAAATGACCAGCCAACTCACCACGGTGTAGAAGGTTGTCATAGGTAAAAAAATCCTTTTGAAAGCGTATTGTTATGAGTGTACGCATCAGGATTCATCTGGCAAATAAAAACGCCAGGTAAAAGCGCTGGTTTGCTGCCGGGTTGGGTTTATAATGGCGACTCTGTAAGTTAAAGAGTTGTAGACATGAAGCGCAGTAGAACAGAAGTAGGGCGCTGGCGCATGTTGCGACAGGTGAGTCGTCGCAAGGCTCGTTGGCTGGAAGCACAATCCCGCCGCAATATGCGTATTCACGCCATCAGAAAATGTGGATTGACCAGACACCGCAATGCGTTGCTGTTCGCAGTCCAGGATATCTGAACCATGAGGGCACCGTAACGGGTGCCCGCTGATTTTATAGCGTCTTATTTTTTAGGAATAGCGTATTTGCAGCGATATTCCTGTTGTGTTTAGCAAAAGGAGGGAGAAGTGTTTGCGGAGTTTGGCGTACTGAATTTCTGGACGTATGTTGTCGGCGCGTTTTTTATCGTGCTGGTGCCAGGGCCGAATACCCTGTTTGTGCTCAAAACCGGGATCGGTCACGGCGTTAAAAAAGGGTATCTTGCCGCCACGGGCGTATTTATCGGCGATGCGGTGCTGATGTTTCTGGCCTGGGCGGGCGTCGCGGCATTAATCCAGACCACGCCGGTATTGTTTAATATCGTGCGCTATCTCGGGGCCTTCTATCTGCTCTGGCTGGGCGGCAAAATGCTCTGGTCAGTGGTGAACCGCCAGAAAAATGCGAATGAGAGCGGCCCCGAACCGGCCAGTATGATCATGAAACGTTCGCTGGTATTAAGCCTGACCAATCCCAAAGCGATTCTGTTCTACGTATCGTTCTTCGTTCAGTTCATTGACGTGAATGCACAGAGTACCGGAACTTCTTTCCTGATCCTCGCGACGACGCTGGAGTTGATAAGCTTTATGTACATGAGCTTCCTGATCTTCTCCGGCGCGTTTGTCACGCGTTATCTGAAAACGAAAAAGAAACTGGCAAAGCTGGGGAACGGGCTGATAGGGCTGCTGTTTGTCGGGTTTGCGGCGAGGCTAGCGTCGCTGCATTGATGGTTTGAAAGGCTCCTGAGGGAGCTTTTTTTATTATGTTTGACAACCCCTCATCGGTTAGTTGTATAGTACAACTAACCGATGAGGGCACAACATGCACAGCGAAACCCCGGTAGTCAGTGTTATTCGACGTTCCTCGCGCCTTATGGTGCGAGAGTTAGGTTTTATGGCCTCGACCCTGGCCTCAACGAATTACTCACCGTCGGCCGTCCATACCCTGGTCGAAATAGCCCTACGCAAAGAGATGACGGCGAGTCAGCTGGTGCAGCTGCTGGGTCTGGATAAATCCAGCGTCAGCCGGATGCTGGCTCGCCTGATTGCCGCGGGCGAACTCGAGGAAGTGACTTCACGTGAAGATGCGAGAGCGAAGAGCCTCAGGCTGACCGCGAAAGGTCATGAGACGGTCAGTAAAATTAATACCTTTAGCAACGAGCGCGTGGTCTCAGCAATAAAGAGTCTTGCTCCTGTCCAGCAGCAGACCATCTCTGAAGGACTCTCCCTTTATGCCAACGCGCTGCTGGCGTGCCGTGAGACGGGTAGCGACACGCGGCCCGACGAGCTCTCGATACTGGAGGGATATATTCCCGGTATGATTGGCCGTGTCGCGGAGATGCACGGGGTCTATTACGCGCGCGAGCACCATTTTGGCCGCTTTTTTGAGGCTAAAGTGGCTACGGGAGTTGCGGAATTTAGTGACCGCCTGGATAAGCCATGCAACCAGATCTGGCTGGCAGTGATGAACGGCAGGATAGTGGGGTCAGTGGCGATAGACGGCGAGGATTTAGCGCCAGGTGAAGCCCATCTGCGCTGGTTTATTCTCGACGATGGCTGCCGGGGACACGGGGTGGGGAAAAAGCTGCTGACCGAAGCTATGCGCTTTTGCGACAGCGTAGGTTTCTCTGCCGTGCATCTCTGGACATTCAATAAGCTGACCGCCGCACGACGTTTATACGAATCGTTTGGATTTACGCTCGTTAAAGAGTGGGAGGGCGATCAGTGGGGAACCCTTATAACGGAGCAGCAGTTTACCCGGCGCAGAGACGCGTAACTTCCACCATAAAAAAGGCTCCTTTCGGAGCCGCTTTGGTTTCAGAACACTTTCTTATACGGTCGAACCGTCACTTTCGCATACACACCTGCGGCAACATACGGATCTGCGTCAGCCCAAGCCTGAGCGCTTTCCTGAGATTCAAACTCAGCAATCACTGTGGAACCGGCAAAACCGGCGGCGCCAGGATCGTTGCTGTCTACTGCAGGCATTGGGCCGGCGGTCAGTAAACGGCCTTCATCCTGGAGCAGCTGCAAACGTGCCAGATGCGCAGGGCGCACAGCCTGGCGTTTTTCGAGCGAATCAGCAACATCTTCAGAGTAAATCACGTAAAACACGGCGAAGCTCCTTAACCGGTAAAAGTGTCAGTTACGTTATGTGAAAGGGCAAACGACTGCAATGTAAAATAAAAACAATGTTAATACCCTGATCTGAATGCGCCTTTTTTGGCCTCTCATGCGCTAAAGTTGCGCCAGAACAAAGTGTCTTATTGAATATGATTGCTATTTGCATTTAAAATCAGTGTTCGGTTTTTTAACGTTGATGATTATGACTTCGATGACCCTTGATTTACCTCGCCGCTTCCCCTGGCCGACGCTGCTTTCTGTCGTGATTCACGGTGCTGTTGTGGCGGGTTTGCTGTATACCTCGGTTCATCAGGTTATTGAAATGCCCGCGCCCGCGCAGCCGATTTCGGTGACGATGGTATCGCCAGCGGATCTCGAACCGCCGCAGGCTGCACCTCCGCCACCGCAGCCGGTGGCTGAACCTGAGCCAGAGCCCGAGCCTGTTCCGCCGCCACCGAAGGAAGCGCCGGTGGTGATCCACAAGCCTGAACCGAAGCCAAAACCTAAGCCGAAGCCAAAACCGGTGAAGAAGGTCGAGGAGCGTCCGAAACGCGAGGAACGTCCGGTTGAACCACGTGCGACCCAGACGGTCGAGAATGCGGCGCCTTCGCGTCCGGTGATGAATAACACCGCAACCGCGCCTAAGCCGACAGTCAGTGCCCCTGCGGGCCCGCGCGCGCTGAGTCGCAACCAGCCTCAGTATCCGGCGCGAGCGCAGGCCTTACGTATTGAAGGCCGCGTACGGGTTAAATTTGACGTCACTGCCGATGGCCGCGTGGATAACGTGGAAATCTTGTCCGCTCAGCCTTCCAATATGTTTGAGCGCGAAGTGAAATCGGCGATGCGCAGATGGCGCTATGAAGCCGGAAAACCGGGCAGCGGACTGATTGTGAATATTGTTTTCCGCCTGAACGGCGGGGCGCAGATGGAATAAAAAAAGCCTCCTGATGGAGGCTTTTTTTTGCCTGTCAATCAGGCCTGCGGAAGTTGACGAGGTTTTCCCTCGCTATCCACTGCAACATAAATAAACAGCGCTTCAGTGGCCTTATAACGCTGTCCAATGGGTTCAGAAGAGACTTTCTTAACCCATACTTCGATGTTGATTGAAATAGAGGTGTTGCCGCGTTTGACGCAGCGCGCGTAGCAGCAAACCACATCTCCCACCGCAACCGGGCGCAGGAAGGTCATGCCGTCCACTCGCACAGTCACCACGCGCCCGTGGGCAATCTCTTTTGCCAGAATTGCGCCGCCCATATCCATCTGCGACATCAGCCAGCCGCCAAAAATATCGCCATTGGCATTGGTGTCAGCGGGCATTGCCAGTGTGCGTAAAACCAGTTCGCCCTGCGGGGCGTTAGTTGTTGTCATTGTTTTAACTCGTAACGGAAGACTTCAGGCGGGATGCTACTATGATTTCACAGCGGAGAGAATAGACCAGAACGCCTGTCATAGACGTTCTGGTCAGTCATTAATCAGTGCTTGTCGTCCTGCGGCATGTGGCGATAGATGTATACGCCGCTTAACAGCGTGAAGATAAGCGTCAGCCCGGTCAGGCCGAAGACCTTAAAGTTGACCCAGATATTCTGCGGCAGCCAGAAGGCAATATAGATATTGGCAAGACCACAGAGAATAAAGAAGACCGCCCAGGCGATATTCAGACGGGACCAGACTTCCTGAGGCAGCGTCAGCTCTTTGCCCAGCATGCGCTGGATCAGCGGCTTTTTCATGACCCACTGGCTAATTAACAATGCGCCCGCAAACAACGCGTAAATAACGGTCACTTTCCACTTAATAAATTTATCATTGTGGAAGAACAGCGTAAGCCCGCCGAACACGGCGACCAGGACGAACGTTATCAGCGCCATCTTTTCGACTTTACGATAGCGCACCCAGCTGTAGATGAGTACAACAGCGGTCGCAACGATCAGCGCAGTGGTCGCGGCATAAATGTCATACAGCTTATAAAAAGCAAAAAAGACCACGAGCGGTAAAAAATCAAGAAACTGCTTCATTCTGTGATTCCATCTTCTGAGCGGGGCGGGAGGCAGCGATGCCGCCCGCCTCAGGATTACTGACGAATTAACATATACAGGCGGAACAGATAGACCAGCAGTACCGCTGAAATCAGGTTGCTCAGCGTATTCGCCACTACCGCACCAACATTTGGCGTTAATACCGCAAAATTCGGTGCAAACAACAGCAGGAGCGTTTTGGCGAGCAGCCAGCCGATCACGGCGGGAGCCACCAGACGCATATTCGCCCATGCCAGTCTGATGCTGCTGCGCATCGCGGTAAAAATCCCCATCTTATCTTGCACGACCATCACAGGCGCAAATGAAAGCACGATAGCCAGTAATACGCCCGGCACCACGACCAGCATAATCCCCATTTGCACCAGCAGGGTGGTTAAAAAGATCAGGATAAACAGCTTAGGTAAGACTGGCGCACTGGCACCAATCGCCCGTAAGGCGCTGACCCGGTGACCCGCCGAGACCAGCTGAATCATCAGCAAAACGCCGCCCGCCAGAACCGCATTACCAATCAGGCCTGAGAACGTGGATGCGGCAGACGCCCGCAGCAGAATCTGCTGCTGCTCCGGCGTCATGTTTTGCACCAGTTCAAACAGCCCCACGCTGCCGGCAAGATGGTCGCCCTGGCTCAGGCTGGCAATCTGTTCTTCACTCGGTGAGAAGGCATGGCCCAGCACCACCGTGATAAAGGCACATAGCAACGCGATCAGTAAAAAGGTTATGAACTGATTGCGGAAAAAGTTTCCCGTGTCACGGTAGACAGACTTCGCCGTGATAGACATGCACTCTCCTTGAGTATTGCAGGTGTTAATTAGCCGGCAATTGTACACCGGATGCACCTGCTGTGGCAGCATCAAGGCTTGTATGGAAAAGCATATCTTTGTAAAGCGGCGGTAATCCAACGCGCGCCCGGGCGCGATTGCAGGCTTCGTTGACCTGCCCATCTTCCCCCGACATGGCAAATTCCCGACACGGGCTGGGCCGGTCATCATAGATAGAACACCGGGTAGAGACCCCGGGCTCACCCTGTAGCGCCACGCAGCGGGCCTGCTTTTGGTTTGTGCCGCTCATGCAGCGCAGAAAGGGCGTTAACGGCTCAGTAAGATGAACCGGAACGGTACCGCCGCCATCGCTGGCTTCGGCCCAGTAGAAAGAGACTCGAAAATACGCACAACAGGCTCCGCACGTCATGCACGGGTTGATATCACTCATGGCACACCTGCTAAAGAAGAACGCATCAAATCAACTTGTGAGAGCGATAAATTATCCAGCCGTCAGAGGAAGAGCAAGAGGGGAAAAAGGGAAAATTTTGTAACCGTGAAATGCCAAAAATTGACATGGAAACAACTTATCGCTTTTGGACGCGTAACAAAAAATTAATCCAGATCAATGAATGTTAAGTTACTGGTTTTAATGTGATCTGTAGCAGATCACTTATTACTCATTTGTGAGTATATTCTCATCCGCGATTAAAACCACAACGATGGAGCGGATATGAAAAAATTAGCGGTGGCAGCCCTTGTATTAAGCAGTCTCTCTGGCGGCGCGTATGCGCATGAAGCAGGCGAATTCTTTATTCGTGCCGGTTCGGCTACGGTTCGCCCGACTGAAGGATCGGATAACGTGCTGGGTATGGGCGGTTTTAACGTCAGTAATAACACCCAGTTAGGGTTAACGTTCACTTATATGGCGACGGAAAACGTTGGTGTTGAGCTTCTGGCTGCAACGCCGTTCCGTCATCGCGTGGGTCTGGGCGCAACCGGTGATATCGCTACGGTTCACCATTTACCGCCAACGCTGATGGCGCAATGGTACTTTGGCGATGCCAGCAGCAAGGTGCGTCCTTATATTGGCGCCGGTGTGAACTACACCACCTTCTTTGACGAGAAGTTTAACGATACCGGTAAAGAGGCCGGTCTGACTGACCTTAGCCTGAAAGATTCATGGGGTATGGCGGGGCAGGTCGGTCTGGACTATCTGATTAACCGCGACTGGCTGATTAACGCCTCGGTCTGGTACATGGATATTGATACGGACGTACGCTTCAAGGCGGGCGGTCAGCAGCAAAGTATCAATACTCGCCTGGATCCGTGGGTGTTTATGTTCTCTGCGGGTTATCGTTTCTGATCCCCCGTCAAACTGGCCACAGGGTGGCCAGTTTGCTTTGCTCACTTCAAAACGACGGATAAACCGGCCGCTCATCAAGCTTTACGCAGTGCCTCAGGATCTTTTCCCCATCGTATAAATAGCTGAAAGCGTCGCTGGACAGGGAATGGAAAAGAATATCGCCGTTGGCAAACGGGATAATTTCGGTATCTCCCGCACGTTTATGTCCCGCACCGGTTTCAAAATGACCTTGCCATCGTTCCTGGGTATGTTCATAAACGTGCAGAATGATCTCGACAAGTCCTCTTTGCGGACAATTAAGGCGCAGGAAGGTAGAAGAGAAATTCAGGGACAGCGCATGGAAGGGAATCAATAAGCCGAAAACCAGTAAAGCTCGTAAATACATCAAACCGCGAAAACCTCCTTCAAAAGGGAAGTGAGATTTTACTTAAGTCAAAAATCGCGTTTTTGCCGTGGATCAAGATGTCTTATAATTCAATACGATAAAGGCCCCTCACGAGGCCCTTAGCGATCATTTTTGAATCAAATAGCGAATGGTCGGGCCATCCTGCTGGATATCCAGCACCGTGTAGCCGTGGTTTTTCGCATCCAGCGGAATGTTGTTGATGGACTGCGGACAGTCGCTGACCACTTCCAGAATTTCCCCTTTTTTGAGCTGCGGTAGGGCTTCAAGCGTGGCAACAGCCGGATAAGGGCAGGGTTCACCGACCATATCCAGACGGTAATCGGGCACGATCTCTTTCATGCAGCATTCTCCTGGGTTTCTGTTTTAACACTCGCGCGACGGAAGAAGCGTTTCTCCTGCGCGACAACCAGTAAAAAAGCGACCAGCAGCAGGGCATAGGTGACCAGCAGGCCGCCGAGAGGGCCGAAGGTGCTCAGCAGGTTGACCTTGTCCCAGCTCGTGGCAAGCGCCGGGGACAGATCGTCCCAGAAGTACGCCAGGATCGTCGAGCCGATAACATTTCCCAGCCCCACCCACCAGTAATGCACCTGACCTTCAACGGCGCGGTACATCCAGCCGGTTTCGCATCCGCCAGCCAGTACGATCCCGAAGCCGAACAGCAGGCCGCCAATCACCGCATTTGGGCCAGCCCACATGATTTTCGGTTCAACGCCCAGCTGAACATAGCTGAAGATACCGATGGCGCTGACCGCCATCCCGGCGATAATCGCCTTCGCCATCATCGTGCGGCCGGTGATCCACATATCGCGAAACGCGGAGGTAAAGCAGATCTGCGCGCGTTCAATGAGCAGACCAAAACCCACGCCGAAAAGCATCGCCAGGCCGAGTTTGGGCTGATTCATCGCAGTGCAAAGCGCCCAGGCGACCATAGCCAAAAAGACCAGCATACCGAGGCGGAAACGGCGACGCGCCTGGTCCGGCTTCTGGGTTAACGGAGACGCTGCGCTGACTTTTGTCATTTTCACCGGAATGCGGAACAGCGGCAGCAGGGTAAATTTGGCACCGAAGTAAGAGCCGATGGCCGTGGCGACAGCAAAGAACCAGGCGTGAAGCGAAAACTGAGGAATACCCGTAAAGAAAGCGGCCAGGTTACAGCCCATCGCCAGACGGGCGCCAAACCCGGCAATGATACCGCCGACCACCGCCTGCATTATGCGAATACGGCTTTTGGGCATCCGCAACTTAACGTTGTTTGCCCACAGCGCCGCGGCGAAACAGCCGCCGAACATGCCGACGATCATCATCCCGTCGATGCGGGTAAGCGGCGTGCCGTCCAGATGAATGAGTTTAAAGTAACCCCACTCTTCGGTATGCACGCCAGCGAGCTGTAGCAATTGACCACCCCAGCGGGTGAACTCGCCGGTCACGGCCCAGAAGGTGCCGGTAATACCGAAATAGTAGGTAGAGAGAATGCCTGCCGCGATAACGGCCGGAACAGGTGACCAGAACTTAACCAGGTAAGCCTGTTTAAA
The DNA here is from genome assembly GCF_035064085.1 of Enterobacter sp. R-1.6.2. Taxonomy (NCBI): domain Bacteria; kingdom Pseudomonadati; phylum Pseudomonadota; class Gammaproteobacteria; order Enterobacterales; family Enterobacteriaceae; genus Enterobacter; species Enterobacter sp. R-1.6.2. The sequence goes on along the minus strand of NZ_JASEYI010000001.1, from coordinate 210,263 downwards.
GGATTGCCATGACATGAATAAGCCTCTGAACTCAGAAGGATTAAAGATAAAAAAGAGTCCAGATCATACGCTTGCACGCCAGAATGGAAAGCCATTCACGCCGAAAATATCGACGGGATCAATTTTGAGGTAATCCGTTGTAGAAGGTGGGGAAGGAAGGGTAACCGTCTGGCAGGAAGCCAGACGGTGGAAGGGTTATGCTTTACGCGTCGCCGCTTTCATTGCGGTCACAAACGCTTTCAGCTCGGCCAGCATCTGCTCTGGCTTGTCCACGTTCTTCTCGATGATCTTCACAATCGCGGAGCCGGAGATGGCACCTGCCGCCTTCGCGTCAATCGCTGCGGTGACCTGATCCGGGGAGGAAATCCCGAACCCCTGCAGCGGAGGCGCGGCATGATACTCGGCCAGCTTCTCCACCAGATGATGCAGCGGCAACGCCGCTTTATTCTCGGCACCGGTCACGCCCGCGCGGGAGAGCAGGTAGGTATAGCCGCGTCCGTAAGAGGCAATCTGGCGCAGCAGGGCGTCATCGGCGTTCGGCGGGCAGATGAAAATCGGGGCGACGTTATGGCGCATGGCCGCCTGACGGAATGGCGCAGATTCCTCGACCGGCACGTCTGCCACCAGAACGGAGTCGACGCCCACGCGTGCGCACTCGGCGTAAAACTCATCGATACCGCGGTTGAACACCAGGTTGGCGTACATCAGCAGGCCGATCGGAATGGTCGGGTGCTTCTGGCGAATCGCCGCCAGCATCTCGAAGCACTGGGTCGGCGTCACCCCGGAGGCGAATGCGCGCAGCGTCGCATTCTGGATGGTCGGGCCATCCGCCAGCGGATCGGAGAACGGAATACCCAGCTCCAGCGCGTCGGCGCCGGCTTCAATCAGGGTGTCGATAATCTTCAGCGACTGTTCCGGGCCCGGATCGCCCAGGGTGACGAAGGGAACGAAAGCGCCTTCCTGGCGGGATTTCAGCTCTGCAAATACGTTATCGTAGCGTTCCATCAGATTTCCCCTCGTGCTTTCAGAATATCGTGAACGGTGAAGATATCTTTGTCACCGCGGCCGGAAAGGTTTACCACCAGCAGCTGTTCTTTTTCCGGGTTTTCTTTCATCATTTTCAGCGCGTGCGCCAGGGCGTGCGAAGACTCCAGCGCCGGGATGATCCCTTCGCTGCGGCACAGCGTTTTAAAGGCTTCCAGCGCTTCGTCATCGGTAATGGAGACATAGTCCGCGCGGCCGGTGCTGTTTAGATACGCATGCTGCGGCCCGACGGACGGGAAGTCGAGGCCGGCAGAAATAGAGTAAGACTCTTCAATCTGGCCTTCATCTGTTTGCATCATCGGGGATTTCATCCCGAAGTAGATCCCCACGCGGCCATGCTTCAGCGGCGCGCCGTGTTCACCCGATTCAATGCCGTGCCCGGCTGGCTCGACGCCAATCAGACCGACGCTGGCGTCGTCGATAAAGTCTGCGAACATGCCGATGGCGTTAGATCCGCCGCCAACGCAGGCGATCACCGCATCCGGCAGACGCCCCTCTTTTTCGAGGATCTGCGCTTTGGTCTCTTCACCGATCATGCGCTGGAATTCGCGCACGATAGTCGGGAACGGGTGCGGGCCCGCCGCGGTACCGAGCATATAGTGCGCGGTTTCATAGCTGCCAGACCAGTCGCGAAGCGCTTCGTTACAGGCATCCTTCAGCGTCGCGGAGCCGCTGTGCACCGGGATCACTTCCGCTCCCATCAGACGCATACGGAAGACGTTCGGAGACTGACGCTCAACGTCTTTCGCTCCCATATAGATGCGGCATTTCAGGCCGAGCAGGGCGCTGGCAAGCGCAGAGGCCACGCCGTGCTGACCTGCACCGGTTTCGGCGATGATTTCGGTTTTGCCCATACGTTTCGCGAGCAGCGCCTGGCCCAGCACCTGGTTAGTTTTATGCGCGCCGCCGTGCAGCAGGTCTTCACGCTTCAGATACAGCGTGGTTTTGGTGCCTTCCGTCAGGTTGCGGCATTTGGTCAGCGCGGTCGGACGACCGGCGTAATTTTTCAGCAGGTCGGTAAATTCCGCCTGAAACGCCGGATCTTTCTGCGCGCTGACAAACGCTTCTTCCAGCTGGCGCAGCGCGGGCATCAGGATTTGCGGGACGTACATCCCGCCGAACTCACCAAAATACGGGTTAAGTAATGTCGTCATCTTCTCTTCCTTAATATGCACGCAGAGTTTTAAATACCGAGGCCAGCTTGCTGGCATCTTTGATACCCGGTTGGGACTCTACGCCTGAATTGAAATCGAGGCCTGCGCAGCCGGTTTTAGCGGCTTCTACGCAGTTATCCGGGCTTAATCCGCCCGCCAGCAGGACGTTGTCCAGCTTTTCGCCGTTCAGCAGCGACCAGTCAAAACGCTGGCCGGTACCGCCCTGGCCGTTATCGAGGACGTATTTATCCACATGGTTCAGGTTACGCGAGGGCAACGTATCGCCAACGCTTTGCGCTTTCCAGATTTGCACCTGTGGTGCCAGCGCGGCGCGCAGGGCATCGATGTAGCTCTGGTCTTCATCGCCGTGGAGCTGCACCGCGCTGAGGGATAACGCGTCGGCTTTTGCCGTAACGTCTGCAATTTCTGCGTTGCGGAAAACGCCCACGTAGCTGAGCGGAGCCGCTGCGATGACCTTACGCGCCTGCTCTTCACTGACCGCGCGAGGAGAGGAGTCCACAAAGATCAGTCCGCCATAAATCGCTCCGGCTTCATTCGCGGCCTGGGCATCCTGTTCGCGGGTTAAGCCGCAGACTTTGTTTTCACCCAGCAGCACGCGACGTACCGCCGCATTGAGATCGTCATGTTCCATCATGGCGGAGCCAATCAGGAAACCGTTGGCGAAGTGGCTCAGCTCGCGCACCTGGGCGTAGCTGTTAATGCCGGATTCGCTGATCACCGTGACGCCAGACCCCAGACGCGGCGCCAGCTGACGCGTACGGTTAAGGTCAATGGACAGGTCGCGCAGATCGCGGTTGTTAATGCCGACCACTTTGGCTTCCAGCGCAATCGCGCGCTCCAGCTCCTCTTCATTGCTCACTTCGGTCAGCACGCCCATATTCAGGCTGTGCGCCACGGCGGAAAGCTGGCGATACTGCTCGTCGTCGAGCACTGAGAGCATCAGCAGGCAGGCGTCGGCCTGGTAAAAACGCGCCAGCCAGATCTGATACGGGTCGATAATAAAGTCTTTGCACAGGATCGGCTGCGGCGCGATGCCGCTGACGATCGGCAGAAAATCGAAGCTGCCCTGAAAATATTTCTCATCCGTCAGCACGGAGATGGCTGAAGCATGATGCTTATAAATGCCGGCAATACGCGCCGGGTCGAAATCGTCACGAATAACGCCTTTGGACGGGGACGCTTTTTTGCACTCAAGAATAAACGCGGTGCGCGTACCCCGCAGGGCGTCATAGAAACGACGGCTGCTCGGGACGACGTCATTCTGGAAACTGGCAAGCGGCTGCTGTTGCTTGCGGGCTTCCACCCAGATGGCCTTATCGGCAACGATTTTCGCTAAAACGGTCTGCATTCTTTACCCTCTTGCCGCAAGTGCGGTAACGCGATCGTAAGCTGCACCGGAGCGCAGTACATCCAGAACTTTTTGAACGTTGGCCTTCAGGTCTTCCTCACCGTGCAAACGCATCAGCATGGCGACGTTGGCAGCAACGGCGGCCTCATGGGCAACCTCTCCTTTACCTTGTAATAAGCGAGTCAGAATGTCACGGTTTTCTTCCGGCGTACCGCCTGCCAGCGCTTCCTGATGGTATGGCGCAAGGCCGAAGTCGGCAGCCTCCAGCTGATAGCTCAGGATTTCGCCGTCGCGCAGTTCGGCCACCAGCGTTGGCGCATGAAGAGAAACCTCATCCATACCGCCGCTGTGCACCACGGCGGCACGCTGATAGCCCAGCACGCGCAGCGTCTCGGCAATCGGCAGAACCAGCTCAGGGCTGTAAACGCCAATCAGCGCCAGCGGCGGGTGGGCCGGGTTGATCAGCGGGCCGAGCACGTTAAACAGCGTGCGGGTTTTGAGCTGCTGACGAACCGGCATCGCGTGGCGGAAACCGGTGTGGTACTTCGGCGCAAACAGGAAGCAGACGCCCAGGTCATCCAGCGCTTCGCGGGAACGCTCGGCGTTCATATCGAGGTTAATACCGAATGCGGCGAGCAGATCGGAAGAACCTGACCGGCTGGAAACGCTGCGGTTACCGTGCTTCGCGACCTTCAAACCGCACGCCGCCGCCACGAAGGCGCTGGCGGTGGAGATATTGATGCTGTTACTGCCGTCACCGCCGGTACCGACGATATCCGCAAACTGATAGTCCGGGCGCGGGAACGGGGCGGCATTTTCAAGCAGGGCCGTAGCGGCACCGGCGATCTCCTGCGGGCTTTCGCCGCGCACCTTCATGCTCACCAGCGCGGCTGCCAGCTGTTCAGGCTTCAGCTCGCCGCGAACCACGGCGGAGAAGAGCTGATGGCTCTCCTGCTGGCTCAGGGTCTGCGCCTGATACAGTTTTTCCAGAATCGGCTGCAGGGTATTGGTCTGCTCCAGCTTCTGTAACGCCCAGTCCAGCGTCTGCTCCAGCAGGCGGGCGCCGTGGGAGGTCAGGATCGATTCCGGGTGGAACTGCAGGCCGCAGACGCGGTCCGCATCGTGGCGCACCGCCATCACCATGCCTTCAAACGAGGCGTTGATCGTCAGCCCGGCGGGAATATTGCTGCCAACCAGCGAGTGATAGCGCGCGACCGGGAGCGGGTTCGGCAGCCCGGCAAACATCGCCTGGCCGTCATGTTCAATGCTGGACGCTTTACCGTGCAGGATCTCACCCGCCTGGCCAACGTAGCCGCCATAGGCTTCAACAATCGCCTGATGGCCGAGGCAGATGCCGACGATCGGCAGTTTGCCGCGCATACGGGTCAGCAGCTCCGGCATACAGCCGGCTTCGCTCGGTGCGCCTGGCCCCGGGGAGAGCATCAGCACCGGGTTTTGCATGGTGGCCAGACGGTCAATCAGGGTCTGCGCCGGAACGTGGTTGCGGTAGATAACGACGTTATGGCCATTCGCACGCAGCTGATCTGCCAGGTTATAGGTAAAGGAGTCGATATTATCGAGCAGCAGAATGTCAGCCATCAGAAAATCTCCTGTGCATGGTGTGCGGTAGCAATGGCGCGAAGGACCGCACGGGCTTTACTGCGCGTTTCGTCAGCTTCAGACTGCGGAACAGAATCAAGAACAATCCCGGCACCCGCCTGGACGGTGGCGATACCGTCTTCGACATAGGCGGAGCGGATTACGATGCAGGTATCGAGATCGCCGTGGGCGGTGAAGTAACCCACCGCGCCGCCGTAGCTGCCGCGACGGCGTCCTTCGGCGGCGGCAATCAGCTGCATGGCGCGCACTTTCGGCGCGCCGCTCAGGGTGCCCATGTTCATGCAGGCGCGGTAGGCGTGCAGCACGTCGAGATCGTGGCGCAGCTCGCCGACCACGCGGGAGACCAGGTGCATCACGAACGAATAGCGGTCGACTTTGGTCAGGTCCGCCACGTAGCGGCTGCCGGGAGTACAAATGCGTGCCAGATCGTTACGCGCCAGGTCAACCAGCATCAGGTGCTCGGAGAGTTCTTTGTGGTCGGTACGCATCTCCAGTTCGATGCGGCTGTCCAGATCGCGATCCAGGGAACCGTCGGCGCGACGTCCGCGCGGACGGGTACCGGCAATCGGGTAGATCTCAATCTGACGGCTGGTGGCGTCGTACTTCAGCGAGCTTTCCGGCGAGGCGCCGAACAGCGTGAATTCGTTGTCCTGCATGAAGAACATGTACGGGCTTGGGTTACTCTTTTTCAGCACGTCGTAGGCTGCGAGCGGCGACGGGCAGGGCAGCGAGAAGCGACGGGACGGCACGACCTGGAAAATTTCCCCGGCGCGAATCGCTTTTTGCATCTGGCGAACCACGGCGCCGTACTGATCGTCAGTCTGGTTAACGTCGCAGGTCATTTTCTCCACGCGCTGCACCGGCAGCGCGGGCGGTGCTTCCGTCATCTGCTGCTGCAGCTGAGCGATGCGGTGCTCAAGACGGTTTTTCTCAGCGGCAGACGGCGTGAACAGGCTTGCCTGGATGCGGGTGTATTGCTTCTGGTGGTCGATCACCAGCAGCGTTTCAGCCAGATAGAAGCAATAATCCGGGCAGCGATTACCCTGCTCGGTTTCCGGCAAATCTTCAAAACCGGCAACCAGGTCGTAAGCAAACAGCCCGCCGAAGAACATCGCTTCACGCTCGTCTTGCGGCACGGTGACCAGATTCTGCAGCAGGCGGAAGGCATCGAAAACGGACAGGGAGCAGAGGCGCGCGTCTTCGTCCAGCAGCTGGCTCACCGGCGGGAAATGCAGAATGCGCATTTCTGGATGACGTTCATTTTCAATGCCCGACGGCAGGGCGGCATCCAGCAGCGGCAGCAGCGATGCGCCATTGTCTGATAATGCCTTGATGGTGACGGTGGCACCTAAAGCAGTAATGCGCAGCGCGCTGTCGACCAGCAGCAGGCTCTTGAGATCGTCCTTGCTGTCGATATCCGCCGATTCCAGCAGCAGCGTTGCCGGACGAGCCCCGCACACCTGATGAAACAGCGCGGTCGGGTTGTGGCGATAGGCCGCCTCGCAGGTCAGCAGTTCGAGATGAGGTTTGGCTGTTTGCATGTTGTTGTTCTCATATTTTGTTCAAAAAAAAGCCCGCTGGGTAGCGGGCGGGTATCTGTTTGCATTTCGCAGACGCGTGACACTGCCCGAAGATCAGGAAGTGCGCCACCAGCCGTGCAGAGTGAAATGTGCGGTCATTTTCAGATACCTTTCTCGTGTGAACTTGCGTACTAGTTAACTAGTTCGATGGCAAGTTGTCAACCCTTGATTTCAGAATTTCGCGTTAAGTCGGTATCATGGTGTTTTCGGATGTCTCCAACCTGTTATGGGAAGTGCTTTGAGCGATACCACCTACGCCATTATTTATGATTTACACAGCCATACTCAGGCCTCTGACGGCCTGCTGACACCCGAAGCCCTGGTTCATCGCGCCGTTGAAATGCGCGTCGGCACGCTGGCGATAACCGATCACGATACGACAGATGCCATTCCGGCGGCGCGCGCCGAGATTGCCCGCAGCGGGCTGGCGCTGAATCTGGTGTCCGGCGTCGAGATCTCGACCGTCTGGGAAAACCATGAGATTCATATTGTTGGCCTGAATATCGATATAGACCATCCGGCACTTACGGCATTTTTGCAAGAACAAAAAACGCGCCGCAACCAGCGCGCAGAGATGATCGGCGAGCGTCTGGAAAAGGCGCATATTCCGGGCGCGCTGGAAGGCGCGCAAAAGATGGCGAACGGCGGGGCGGTCACCCGTGGTCATTTCGCCCGTTTTCTGGTCGACGCGGGCAAAGCGACGACTATGGCAGACGTCTTTAAAAAGTATCTGGCGCGCGGTAAAACCGGATACGTTCCGCCACAGTGGTGTACAATAAAACAAGCTATTGATGTGATTCATCATTCTGGCGGTAAGGCCGTGCTGGCCCATCCTGGGCGGTATAATCTTTCTGCTAAATGGCTGAAAAGGCTGCTGGCACACTTTGCCGAATGCGGTGGCGAGGCGATGGAAGTCGCCCAGTGTCAGCAGGCGCCCAACGAGCGCGCGCAGCTCGCGACCTATGCCCGCCAGTTCGGCCTGCTTGGGTCACAGGGCTCTGATTTCCATCAGCCCTGCGCGTGGATCGAACTGGGGCGCAAGCTCTGGTTGCCTGCTGGCGTTGAGCCGGTCTGGCAGCTCTGGGAACAGCCGCAGCAAATTGAAGAGAGGGAAGTATGAGTCAGTTTTTCTATATCCATCCGGATAACCCGCAGCCACGTCTGATCAACCAGGCCGTGGAGATCGTCCGCAAAGGCGGCGTGATTGTCTACCCGACCGATTCAGGCTACGCGCTGGGCTGCAAAATCGAAGATAAAGGGGCAATGGAGCGCATTTGCCGTATTCGCCAGCTGCCGGACGGCCATAACTTTACCCTGATGTGCCGCGATCTCTCTGAGCTATCGACCTATGCGTATGTTGATAACGTGGCGTTTCGCCTGATTAAGAACAACACGCCCGGTAACTACACCTTCATCCTGAAGGGCACGAAGGAAGTACCGCGTCGTCTGCTGCAGGAGAAACGCAAAACCATCGGCATGCGCGTGCCGTCGAACCCGATTGCCCAGGCGCTGCTGGAAACTCTCGGCGAACCGATGCTTTCTACCTCGCTGATGCTGCCGGGAAGCGAGTTTACCGAGTCCGATCCGGAAGAGATCAAAGATCGTCTGGAGAAGGTGGTTGAGCTGATTATTCACGGCGGCTATCTCGGCCAGCAGCCGACCACCGTGGTCGACCTAACCGAAGATGCACCGGAAGTGATTCGTGAAGGCGTGGGTGACGTAAAGCCTTTCTTGTAAAGGTATAAGCAGATATACTACGCGGCCATCAAAGCAGGGCTCAGCCCTCTTTTGACCTGATTCGACGCCTGTGAAGGCGACACCTGAGGAAGCTCAATGAGCGAGAAGTTACAGAAAGTGCTGGCGCGTGCCGGCCACGGTTCACGCCGTGAAATCGAAGCCATTATTGAAGCGGGCCGCGTGAGTGTGGACGGTAAAATCGCCACGCTGGGTGACCGCGTAGAAATCGTACCGGGGCTGAAGATCCGCATCGACGGTCATCTTATCTCCGTTAAAGAGTCCGCTGAACAGATCTGCCGCGTGCTGGCTTACTACAAGCCGGAAGGCGAGCTGTGCACCCGCAACGACCCGGAAGGTCGTCCGACGGTGTTTGACCGTTTGCCTAAACTGCGTGGCGCTCGCTGGATTGCCGTCGGCCGTCTGGACGTGAACACCTGCGGTCTGCTGCTGTTTACCACCGATGGTGAACTGGCAAACCGTCTGATGCACCCAAGCCGTGAAGTGGAACGTGAATACGCGGTGCGCGTATTTGGCCAGGTTGACGAAAATAAACTGCGCGATCTGTCGCGTGGCGTTCAGCTGGAAGACGGTCCTGCGGCGTTCAAAACCATCAAGTTTACCGGTGGGGAAGGCATTAACCAGTGGTACAACGTGACCCTGACCGAAGGCCGTAACCGCGAAGTTCGTCGTCTCTGGGAAGCGGTAGGCGTGCAGGTTAGCCGCCTGATCCGCGTCCGTTACGGCGACATTCTGCTGCCGAAAGGTCTGCCGCGCGGTGGGTATACCGAACTGGATCTGACCCAAACCAACTACCTGCGCGAGCTGGTCGGCCTGACGCCGGAAACCACCTCAAAAGTGGCGGTGGAAAAAGATCGTCGTCGCATGAAGGCGAATCAGATCCGTCGCGCAGTGAAGCGACACAGCCAGGTGAGCAGCAGTCGCCGCTCCGGCAGCCGTAACAACAACGGTTAATATAAAAGCCCGGTCAACGAACCGGGCTTTTTTCTTTAGTAATCAATTCCAATTTGCGCTTTGATGCCTGCATCAAACGCATGTTTGACCGGACGCAGCTCGCTGACGGTATCGGCCATCTCCAGAATATCCCGATGACATCCGCGCCCCGTGACGATAACCGTCTGGTGTACAGGACGATTCTTCAGAGCATCCAGCACGGCTTCCAGCGGCAGGTAGTCGTAGGCGACCATATAGGTGATCTCATCCAGCAGAACCATATTCAGCGAGGGATCGGCCAGCATTCTCTTTGCATGCTCCCAGACGGCGAGACAGGCGGCGGTGTCGGTTTCCCGGTTCTGAGTATCCCACGTAAACCCGGTCGCCATCACCTGAAACTCAACGCCGTGAGGCTCAAGTAAATTCCGCTCGCCGTTGGGCCATTCGCCTTTGATAAACTGGATCACGCCCACTTTTTGCCCGTGTCCAACGGCGCGTGTCGCCGTGCCGAATGCGGCGGTGGTTTTCCCTTTTCCGTTGCCGGTAAAAACGATGACGATCCCACGTTCGTCCTGGGCTGCCGCGACGCGCGCATCGACCTGTTCTTTCAGACGCTGCTGGCGCTGCTGATGGCGTTCTTCACTCATTGCGAAATTCCTGGTTTACGTCCCGGCTGGGCGTCAAAGGTCATCCCGGTTTTGCGGCGGCTGTCGTCGCCCATCAGCCAGAGATAGAGCGGCATAATGTCTGCCGGGGTTTTCAGCTTCTGCGGATCTTCGCTCGGGAACGCGCTGGCGCGCATTTTGGTGCGCGTACCGCCCGGGTTAATGCAGTTTACGCGCAGATGGCGGCTCTGGTACTCCTCCGCCAGCACCTGCATCATGCCTTCGGTCGCGAATTTTGATACGGCATAGGCTCCCCAGTTTGCGCGTCCTTCACGGCCAACGCTGGACGAGGTAAAGACCAGGGACCCGGACTCGGATTTGAGTAATAAAGGAAGCAATGCCTGTGTGAGGAAAAACGTGCCGTTGACGTTGACCTGCATCACCTGCTGCCAGATATCTGGATCCTGTTCATCCATCGGACGCACTTCACCTAACAAACCGGCGTTATGCAGCACGCCGTCGAGTCTCGGATAGTGAGCGCTGATGCGCTGGGCTAATTCCTGGCACACCGCAGGCGTGCAGGTCAGTAAATCGAGCGTATACCACGGGGCCGGCGTGCCGCATACGGCCTCAATCTCCTGGGCGACGCTTTTCAGTTTTTCTTCGTTGCGCCCGATCAGAATGACGTTGGCGCCATATTCGGCGTATGTCAGGGCTGCCTCGCGGCCAATCCCGTCGCTGGCACCGGTGACAAGAATAATCCGGTTTTGCAGCAGATTTTTTTGCGGTTGATAATGCACGGTGACTCCTCAGGCGACCGGTGACGCAATGGCGCCTTTATGATGACTTTTCGGCTTTATGCCCGAATTAGCCTAATAATTCAATCAGTCTACAGGACGCATTACTGTAAAATTAACAATTTGCAAATATTTAAACTCCAGTCCGGGGATTCCTGAAGGCGGCTCGCAGAGGTAATGTCACGAGCGAGACGCATGGGCAGGGCTGTTGTACACTGCCGTGAAAGATTCGTGGTTAAATCAAGGTGGAACGCGTGGAATTACTTTCTCAATATGGGTTGTTTTTGGCCAAAATCGCGACGGTGGTGGTTGCCATTGCGGTGGTAGCCGTTCTGATTGCCAACCTGACGCAGCGCAAGCGTCAGCGTGGGGAGTTACGCATCACCCGCCTTAGCGAGCAGTATAAAGAGATGCAGGAAGAGATGTCTCTGGCGCTGCTTGATAGTCATCAACAGAAACTCTGGTTGAAAGCGCAGAAGAAAAAGCATAAACAGGAAGCCAAAGCGGCAAAGGCAAAAGCAAAGCTTAATGCGCCGCAGGATAAGGCCACGCCGCGCGTCTATGTGCTCGATTTTAAAGGCAGTATGGATGCGCATGAAGTGTCTTCTCTGCGGGAAGAAGTGACTGCCGTTCTGGCCGTGGCGACACCGCAGGATCAGGTTGTCGTGCGTCTTGAAAGCCCGGGCGGGGTCGTTCACGGTTACGGACTGGCCGCCTCACAGCTGCAGCGCCTGCGTGAAAAACAGATCCCGCTGACCGTTGCCGTGGATAAAGTGGCCGCGAGCGGTGGCTACATGATGGCCTGCGTGGCGGACAAAATTGTTGCCGCGCCGTTCTCCATTATTGGCTCGATCGGCGTGGTCGCACAAATTCCGAACTTTAACCGCTTCCTGAAAAATAAAGAGATTGATATCGAACTTCACACGGCGGGTCAGTACAAACGTACCCTGACGCTGCTGGGGGAAAACACGGAAGAAGGGCGCCAAAAATTCCGCGAAGATCTCAACGAAACGCATCATCTCTTTAAAGATTTTGTACACCGTATGCGCCCAACGCTCGATATTGAACAGGTCGCGACGGGCGAGCACTGGTACGGCGTCCAGGCGCAGGAGAAAGGGCTGGTGGATGAAGTCGGAACCAGCGACGATCTGCTGCTCAATCTGATGGAAGGCCGGGAACTGGTGGGCGTGCGCTTTACCCAGCGTAAGCGACTCCTTGACCGCTTTACCAACAGTGCCGCAGAAAGCGCGGACCGTCTGCTGCTGCGCTGGCTTCAGCGCGGACAAAAACCGCTGCTGTAAACAAAAACGCGAGGCATATGCCTCGCGTTTTGCGTTAATCGACCAGGTGATATTTCTCTGAAAGCGTATGCGCCAGGTATTTGAACATGTTAAACACGGCGGTGCTTTTCGGGGTCGGTAAACCCTGTTCGTCAAGGAAGTATTCGCCGCTGAAAATCAGCACGCCATTACGCTGCTCTACGCCGGTGGCTTCAATGCCCGCCAGCGTATCTTCATGGTCACGGATAAGCTTGTTTGCTTCGATAAGCAGAGAGGCTCGGTCAATAGGTTGGGTCGTATTCTGCATAATCCACTCCTTAAACAGTGACAATAGTCTACGCCGAGGGCGCTTTGGGGGCAAATTTTCCCTGTAATGTGAGGGGATAAGGTGCAGGGTCCTGGCTGGCGGGATCTGCTTTTGCATGCTAATAAAGTTGCGTAACGAATTTTATCAGGTAGAGTGTGCGCTTTCGTCATTCTGGCAACAGAATTGCTTGACATTCAACCGGGAATTCGTCACGAATTACACGAGATGTGAGAAAAATACCCGAAAACTCAATCACCTGGGCGTCTTCTCATTAACGTCCGGTAAGACAAAGGGGTTGATATCTCCTGACGCAGTCGCAATATCATTGGCTCGTCGTCAGCGGAAGGGAAATCAACGTGCGGCGTATTCCTGGAAGAATTAAATTAGGTAAAGGTGAATATGGGTAAAGCTCTCGTCATCGTTGAGTCCCCGGCAAAAGCCAAAACGATCAATAAGTATCTGGGTAATGACTACGTGGTTAAGTCCAGCGTGGGTCATATCCGCGATTTGCCGACCAGTGGCTCAGCCAGCAAAAAGAGCGCAGACTCTACCTCCACCAAAGGGGCTAAAAAGCCTAAAAAGGATGAACGTAGCGCGCTTGTCAACCGCATGGGTGTTAACCCATGGCATAACTGGGATGCACAATATGAAGTGCTGCCCGGGAAAGAAAAAGTCGTTAACGAGCTGAAGCAGCTTGCTGAAAAAGCAGACCACATCTATCTCGCAACCGACCTTGACCGCGAAGGGGAAGCCATTGCCTGGCACCTGCGGGAAGTGATCGGTGGTGATGACAAACGCTACAGCCGTGTAGTGTTTAACGAAATTACGAAGAATGCGATTCGTCAGGCGTTTGAGAAGCCGGGCGAACTGAATATTGACCGCGTAAACGCACAGCAGGCACGTCGCTTTATGGACCGCGTTGTGGGCTACATGGTCTCTCCACTGCTGTGGAAGAAGATTGCCCGTGGCCTGTCCGCAGGGCGTGTGCAATCCGTCGCCGTGCGTCTGGTCGTTGAGCGTGAGCGCGAAATTAAAGCCTTCGTGCCGGAAGAGTTCTGGGAAGTCGATGCCAATGTGACCACGCCTGGCGGTGACGCTCTGCCGCTGCAGGTGAGCCATCACAACGACAAGCCTTTCCGTCCAGAAAACCGCGATCAGACCATGGCCGCCGTAGCGCTGCTGGAAAAAGCACGCTATCAGGTGCTGGAACGTGAAGACAAACCGACCAGCAGCAAGCCAGGGGCACCGTTTATTACCTCCACGCTGCAACAGGCTGCAAGCACGCGTCTGGGTTATGGCGTGAAGAAGACCATGATGATGGCGCAGCGCCTGTATGAAGCGGGCTACATCACCTACATGCGTACCGACTCAACCAACCTGAGCCAGGACGCGGTCAGCATGGTGCGCGGCTACATCAGTGACAATTTCGGTAAGAAATACCTGCCTGAAAGCGCTAACCAGTTCGCCAGCAAAGAGAACTCTCAGGAAGCACACGAAGCGATTCGTCCTTCTGACGTCTCGGTGTTAGCGGAATCGCTGAAAGACATGGAAGCCGACGCGCAGAAGCTGTATCAGCTGATCTGGCGCCAGTTCGTGGCGTGCCAGATGACGCCAGCGCAGTACGACTCCACCACGCTGACCGTTGGCGCGGGTGAGTTCCGTCTCAAAGCGCGCGGTCGTATCCTGCGTTTCGACGGCTGGACGAAGGTGATGCCAGCGCTGCGTAAAGGTGATGAAGACCGAACGCTGCCGGCGGTAAATAAAGGGGACGAGCTCTCGCTGGTTGACCTCGTGCCAGCCCAGCACTTCACCAAGCCGCCTGCGCGCTTCAGTGAAGCGTCCCTGGTGAAAGAGCTGGAAAAACGCGGTATTGGTCGTCCGTCGACCTACGCGTCAATCATCTCGACGATCCAGGACCGTGGCTACGTGCGCGTTGAAAACCGCCGTTTCTATGCGGAAAAAATGGGTGAGATCGTCACTGACCGTCTGGAAGCAAACTTCCGTGAGTTGATGAACTACGATTTCACCGCGCAAATGGAAGACAGCCTCGACCAGGTTGCCAGCCATCAGGCGGAATGGAAAAAGGTACTCGACAGCTTCTTCAGCGACTTTACCGACCAGCTTGAAAAAGCGGAGAAAGACCCTGAAGAGGGCGGCATGCTGCCTAACCAGATGGTTCTGACCAGCATCGACTGTCCAACCTGCGGCCGCAAGATGGGGATCCGCACCGCAACCACGGGCGTGTTCCTTGGCTGCTCCGGCTATGCGCTGTCACCAAAAGAGCGCTGCAAAACCACCATCAACCTGGTGCCTGAGAACGAAGTTCTCAACGTGCTGGAAGGTGATGATGCGGAAACTAACGCTCTGCGTGCCAAACGCCGCTGCAAGAAATGCGGTACGGCAATGGACAGCTACCTGATCGATCCAAAACGTAAGCTGCACGTCTGCGGTAATAACCCAACGTGTGACGGGTATGAGATCGAAGAGGGCGAGTTCCGCATTAAAGGCTATGACGGCCCGATTGTGGAATGCGAGAAGTGTGGTTCTGAAATGCACCTGAAAATGGGGCGTTTCGGTAAGTACATGGCCTGTACCAACGACGAGTGTAAAAACACGCGCAAAATTCTGCGTAACGGCGAAGTGGCTCCTCCGAAGGAAGATCCGGTTCCGCTGCCAGAACTGCCGTGCGAGAAATCCGACGCGTACTTTGTGCTGCGTGATGGTGCCGCAGGTGTCTTCCTGGCCGCCAACACCTTCCCGAAATCGCGTGAAACGCGCGCGCCGCTGGTGGAAGAGTTGCATCGCTTCCGCGATCGTCTGCCTGAGAAACTGTGTTATCTGGCCGATGCGCCACAGCAGGATCCGGAAGGCAACAAAACCGTGGTACGGTTTAGCCGTAAAACTAAGCAGCAGTATGTTGCGGCCGAGAAAGAGGGTAAAGCGACCGGATGGTCAGCCTTCTTTGTCGATGGCAAATGGGTTGAAGGCAAGAAATAATCTTCCCTTACCGTAACTTACCTGTAAAAGGGCCGGATTTCCGGCCCTTTTTTATTGCCTTGTTATTATTTTTTGTTCCGTACTATACAGTCAGGCTATAAATGATATAGTGGTTATAGTTAACCTGTTTCTTATTATTAAATCGTCTTAAGCGATTGACCGCATGCGCTAAATCGGATGGTCTGGCATGAAATTACAGCAGCTTCGTTATATCGTTGAGGTGGTGAATCATAACCTTAACGTCTCTTCTACCGCCGAGGGGTTGTATACCTCGCAACCGGGCATCAGCAAACAAGTTCGTATGCTGGAGGACGAGTTAGGTATCCAGATATTTGCCCGCAGCGGTAAGCATCTCACCCAGGTGACGCCTGCGGGGCAGGAAATCATCCGCATTGCGCGGGAAGTCCTCTCTAAAGTCGACGCAATTAAGTCGGTGGCAGGGGAACACACCTGGCCGGATAAAGGTTCGCTGTATATTGCCACGACGCATACCCAGGCGCGCTATGCGCTACCCGGCGTTATCAAAGGCTTTATCGAGCGTTATCCTCGCGTCTCTTTGCATATGCATCAGGGCTCGCCAACGCAAATTGCTGAAGCCGTTTCCAAGGGGAATGCAGACTTTGCCATCGCCACCGAAGCGCTTCACCTGTATGACGATCTGGTGATGCTTCCATGCTATCACTGGAACCGTTCTATCGTGGTGACCCCCGATCACCCCCTGGCGGGCAAAGGGTCGGTCACTATCGAAGAGCTGGCGCAATATCCGCTGGTAACGTATACGTTTGGCTTTACCGGACGGTCCGAGCTTGATACGGCCTTTAACCGGGCAGGGTTAACGCCGCGCATTGTCTTTACCGCGACGGATGCCGACGTGATTAAAACCTATGTGCGACTTGGTCTGGGGGTGGGCGTTATTGCCAGCATGGCGGTGGATCCGGTGTCAGACCCTGACCTGGTGCGTCTTGATGCGCATGATGTTTTCAGTCATAGCACCACAAAGATTGGCTTCCGTCGCAGCACCTTCCTGCGCAGCTATATGTATGATTTTATTCAGCGCTTTGCCCCTCATTTAACGCGTGACGTGGTTGATACCGCCGTTGCATTACGCTCAAATGAAGATATTGAAGAGATGTTTAAAGACATCAAACTCCCCGAAAAATAATCACACCCGGTATCTTTCCCTTAGGGAAAGATACCGAAATAACGCCTCAAAGCTAAATTAGAATTATCATCATCTGCGTATCCCCTGTCATATAATGTCATTATCCATTTAATTCGTAAGGTTATAATGTCGTGAATTGGCGACAAAAGTAGAAACTAATTTACGCCTTCGCAAATTTTTCTTTTCAATTATTTATTTCTGGTCAAAAGATTGAATATTTCATACCTTCCGGTGCGTAAATTCACTGGCTTTTCGGCTAAAGTTTCTTTAGGATTTATCTCAACAGATGATTAATTGTACCAATTGTTTGGTCCTAAATGATAAGCGATGTCGATTGTATGAGGTTAGCAATGCCTTCAGGAAGTGAAGAACCGCAAAGGGATCCTGCGCTCAAGCGTAAAGCCTGGCTGGCGGTCTTTCTCGTCTCTACCCTGTTTTGGGTGGTGGTTGCTCTCCTGGCCTGGAAATATTGGGGTTAAATATGGCAGTGACGGTACGTACAGAAACGGTAAAACAGATGTGTCAGCATCGTGACAACGGCCACAGAGGGCGTAAAGCACCTGCGACTGTTGTACCCGCGTCCTGGAAACTGACGCCGCAGCAGCAAGCGTTTATTGATGTGTTCGCAGAAGACGAACCCAAAAAACAATAATTTAGTTAATTGCGTAATGATGCAAATAGTCTGAATATCGACTCTGCACTTTCGTACTCTTTAATAAATACACATCAGCAATATAGCACTGAGGACTTACCTCGGAACTTTTAATAAATAATGCCTGGTGTCCCTATGATGAATAACATGACGTCTCACAAATACTGGTCATGGATCGGCGTTTTTACCGTGTCGATTCTGTTCTGGAGTCAGCTCATCTGGTTGGCCCTCCACTAAATTGTAAAACCTCGCTACGGCGGGGTTTTTTGTTTTCCCTTTCTGGACCAATCCTAAATTTATCAATTTGGGTTGTTATCAAAACGTTACGACATCTTTGTGTTATCTTTAATTACGGCCCTGATGATAGTCGGGGCATCTCTGTGATTAAGGAGGAGCTTATGTCGTTAACCCTACGCGAAGCCAGTAAGGATACGTTACAGGCAGAAAATAAAACCTGGCATTACTACAGCCTGCCGCTGGCTGCCAGAACGCTTGGGGACATTTCGCGTTTACCCAAGTCATTGAAAGTTTTACTGGAAAATCTATTGCGCTGGCAGGACGGTGACTCTGTCACCCTCGATGATATCCAGGCGCTGGCAGGGTGGCTGGAAAATGCCCATGCCGACAGAGAAATCGCCTACCGCCCCGCCAGGGTGCTGATGCAGGACTTTACCGGTGTTCCTGCCGTCGTTGATTTAGCCGCGATGCGCGAGGCCGTTAAGCGTCTCGGCGGAGATACGGCAAAAGTGAATCCGCTTTCCCCCGTTGACCTCGTCATTGACCACTCCGTAACCGTTGACCGCTTTGGGGATGACGACGCCTTTGGCGAGAACGTGCGTCTGGAGATGGAGCGCAACCACGAGCGCTACGTGTTCCTGAAGTGGGGGCAGCAGGCGTTCAGCCGGTTTAGCGTGGTCCCGCCGGGTACCGGTATTTGTCACCAGGTTAACCTTGAATATCTGGGTAAAGCCGTCTGGAGTGAATTGCAGGATAAAGAGTGGGTCGCCTATCCGGACACGCTGGTGGGCACGGACTCCCATACCACCATGATCAACGGTCTGGGCGTGCTGGGCTGGGGCGTCGGGGGTATCGAAGCGGAAGCGGCCATGCTCGGCCAGCCGGTGTCCATGCTTATCCCTGACGTGGTGGGCTTCAAGCTCACCGGCAAGCTGTCTGAAGGCATTACCGCCACCGATCTGGTGCTCACCGTCACCCAGATGCTGCGTAAGCATGGTGTGGTGGGCAAGTTTGTAGAATTCTACGGGGATGGTCTGGATTCGCTGCCGCTGGCCGACCGCGCCACCATTGCCAATATGGCGCCGGAATACGGTGCAACCTGCGGCTTTTTCCCCATCGATGACGTCACGCTGGAATACATGCGCCTTAGCGGACGCAGCGAAGAGCAGGTCGCGCTGGTGGAGGCCTATACCAAAGCGCAGGGCATGTGGCGAAACCCGGGCGATGAACCGGTCTTCACAAGCACGCTTGAACTCGATATGGGAAGCGTTGAGGCGAGCCTCGCCGGCCCTAAACGTCCGCAGGATCGGGTTGCGCTGAGTGACGTGCCAAAAGCCTTTGCCGCCAGCAATGCCCTTGAAGTGAACGTGGCGCAGAAAGATCACCGTCCGGTCGACTATGTTCTGAACGGACATCAGTATCAGCTCCCGGATGGCGCGGTTGTGATTGCGGCCATTACCTCCTGCACCAACACCTCGAACCCCAGCGTATTAATGGCGGCCGGTCTGCTGGCGAAAAAGGCGGTAGAGCTTGGGCTAAAACCTCAGCCATGGGTCAAGGCCTCGCTGGCACCGGGTTCCAAAGTGGTATCGGATTACCTCGCGCAGGCCAAACTGACGCCGTACCTTGACGAACTGGGTTTCAACCTCGTGGGCTACGGCTGTACGACCTGTATTGGTAACTCCGGCCCGCTGCCTGAACCCATTGAAACGGCGATCAGGCAGGGTGACCTGACGGTAGGCGCGGTCCTGTCCGGTAACCGAAACTTTGAAGGGCGTATTCACCCGCTGGTGAAAACCAACTGGCTCGCCTCACCGCCGCTGGTTGTGGCGTATGCCCTGGCAGGGAACATGAATATCAACCTGGCGACCGATCCGATTGGTCACGATCGCAAGAACGATCCTGTCTACCTGAAAGATATCTGGCCATCTTCGCGTGAAATCGCGCTGGCCGTCGAAAAGGTCTCAACCGAGATGTTCCGCAAAGAGTATGCGGAGGTCTTTGAAGGTACGCCGGAATGGAAAACCATCAACGTCGTGGGCTCAGATACCTACGACTGGCAGGATGACTCGACCTATATTCGTCTGTCGCCGTTCTTTGATGAGATGCTGGCCGAGCCGGCACCGCTTAAGGATATCCACGGCGCGCGCATACTGGCGATGCTGGGAGATTCCGTCACGACCGACCATATCTCTCCGGCCGGAAGTATCAAAGCCGATAGCCCGGCAGGCCGTTATCTGCAGAGCCGGGGCGTCGAACGCCGCGATTTTAACTCCTACGGATCGCGTCGCGGCAATCATGAGGTCATGATGCGCGGGACCTTTGCCAACATCCGCATTCGTAACGAAATGGTACCGGGCGTGGAAGGGGGCATGACGCGCCATCTGCCGGGGATGGAAGTCGTTTCGATCTATGATGCGGCGGTCAAATATCAACAGGAAGGTACGCCGCTGGCGGTGATCGCCGGGAAAGAGTACGGTTCCGGCTCCAGCCGCGACTGGGCGGCGAAAGGTCCGCGTCTGCTTGGCGTTCGCGTGGTTATCGCCGAATCGTTTGAACGTATTCACCGCTCGAATCTGATCGGTATGGGGATCCTGCCGCTCGAGTTCCCGCAGGGGGTGACGCGTAAAACGCTGGGACTGACCGGGGAAGAGCAGATTGAGATTAGCGGTTTGCAAAACCTGCAGCCGGGTAAAACGGTGCCGGTGAAGTTAACGCGGGCAGACGGGAAAATCGAGGTGCTGGATTGCCGGTGCCGTATTGATACGGCAACCGAGCTGACCTATTACCAGAATGACGGCATATTACATTATGTGATTCGTAAGATGCTGGACTGATGAAACGAGCCCGGCACTCGTGCCGGGCTTTTTAGCATCACTCTTTCAGCAGATGGCCCATTTTGGCGGCTTTGGTATCCAGGTAGTGGGCGTTTTTCGGGTTTCGGCCGACAATCAGCGGTACGCGCTCGACGATGTTGATCCCCGCTTCGGTCAGGATCTCCACTTTTTTCGGGTTATTGGTCAGCAGGCGAACTTCGTCGACGCCCAGCAGCTTGAACATATCGGCGCATAAGGTGAAGTCGCGTTCGTCAGCGGCAAAGCCAAGCTGATGGTTTGCTTCAACCGTATCGTAGCCCTGGTCCTGAAGCGCGTAGGCGCGGATTTTATTCAGCAGACCAATATTACGACCTTCCTGACGGTGATAAAGCAGCACACCGCGACCTTCTTCTGCAATATGAGACAGGGCGGCTTCCAGCTGGAAACCACAATCACAGCGCAGGCTGAACAGCGCGTCGCCGGTAAGACACTCTGAATGGACGCGGGACAGAACCGGCGTCTGCCCTGAAATGTCACCATAAACCAGCGCGACATGATCCTGTCCGGTTGCCAGTTCTTCAAAACCCACCATCAGGAAATCGCCCCATGGGGTTGGCAGTTTGGCTTCTGCCACACGTTTAAGCTGCATGTGATTCTCCAGAGTAGGCTGACACGTTTCGTGCCTTTGCCCTGTTTTGCTTTCTGTATCAGTTCATTTTGCCACAAGCTCAGCAGGTTCGCCTAATGGGCACCATGCTATATGAACGTTAAACGCACGATCCGACATATCCACCCGGATGATTAATTTCAGTTATGATTGTGACGCTTAGCGAAAAAGGAGAAGACATGCTTTCAATCGCCAGACGTACGGCAGCAGGTGCGGCCATTTTACTGATTATGCCTCTGGCCGTATGGCTTTCAGGCTGGATGTGGCAGCCCGGGCAGAACGCCACGTGGCTGAAAACGTTATACTGGATAACGGAAACGGTCACCCAGCCGTGGGGGATTATTACCCACGTACTCCTCTGCGCCTGGTTTCTGTGGTGCCTGCGCTTTCGTCTGCGCGCGGCGCTGATGCTCTTTGCGATCCTCGGGGGCGCTATCCTTGTCGGTCAGGGCGTGAAGTCCTGGGTTAAAGATCGCGTTCAGGAGCCGCGTCCTTTTGTCGTCTGGCTGGAAAAAACGCATCATGTTCCGGTAGATGAGTTCTACAATTTAAAGCGTAAAGATCGCGGCGCGCTGGTGAAAGAACAGCTTGCGGAACAGCAGGATATCCCGAAATTCTTGCGTAAACACTGGCAGAAAGAGACCGGGTTCGCGTTTCCTTCCGGTCACACCATGTTTGCGGCCAGCTGGGCGTTGCTGGGAGTTGGGCTGCTTTGGCCAAGGCGTCGAACGATCACTATCGTGATTTTACTGATCTGGGCGACCGGGGTTATGGGAAGCCGCCTGCTGCTGGGGATGCACTGGCCGCGCGACCTGGTCGTCGCCACGCTCATCTCATGGCTGCTGATTATGATGGCGACCTGGCTCACTGAACGATTCTGCGGCCCGCTAACGCCACCGCCTGAAGAGAAAGAAGAAATAGCCGAAAGGGACCAGACAGACGCCTGACGGTTGATATTCCGTATTTTGCCCATAGATCCATGACCTGCGCGTCACTTTTTCCGTTTCGCGCTCGTCGCTAAAATGGTAGTTTATAAGGCTGATTGCGGTGAATTGAACACACTTTATTTGCTTGAACCACATAACGGGAAGTAATGTGAAATATTTACTCATTTTCTTACTGGTATTGGCGATTTTTGTCATTTCAGTCACGTTGGGTGCACAAAACGATCAGCAGGTGACGTTTAACTATCTGCTGGCTCAGGGTGAGTATCGCGTCTCGAGCCTGCTGGCGGTCTTGTTTGCTGCCGGCTTTGCCATTGGCTGGCTGGTTTGCGGTCTGTTCTGGCTGAAAGTCCGTGTTTCTCTTGCGCGCGCTGAACGTAAAATTAAGCGACTCGAAAATAACATTGCCCCTGCGTCTGACATCCCGGAAAGCTCTGGTGTGCCGGTCGTGAAGGAATAATCGACTATGCTGGAGTTGTTGTTTCTGCTTTTGCCTGTAGCCGCAGCCTATGGCTGGTATATGGGCCGCAGAAGTGCGCAGCAAACAAAACAGGATGAGGCCAA
Source organism: Enterobacter sp. R-1.6.2 (assembly GCF_035064085.1). Taxonomy (NCBI): domain Bacteria; kingdom Pseudomonadati; phylum Pseudomonadota; class Gammaproteobacteria; order Enterobacterales; family Enterobacteriaceae; genus Enterobacter; species Enterobacter sp. R-1.6.2. Next base: position 187,780 of record NZ_JASEYI010000001.1, on the reverse strand, counting down.
CCGGCTCTCACGCGACTACGTTGCGGGGGTGAACTTCCTCCTGAGCAATCAGCAGGACAAAGCGGTAGACCTGTTCCTCGATATGCTGAAAGAGGATACGGGGACGGTTGAAGCGCATCTCACCCTGGGCAACCTGTTCCGCTCGCGCGGCGAGGTCGATCGCGCCATTCGTATTCACCAGACCCTGATGGAAAGCGCCTCGCTGACCTACGATCAACGTCTCCTTGCGGTGCAACAGCTGGGGCGGGATTACATGGCCGCGGGGTTGTACGATCGCGCTGAAGATATGTTCGCGCAGCTGGTGGATGAAACAGATTTTCGCATCGGGGCATTGCAGCAACTCCTGCAGATTTATCAGGCCACCAGCGACTGGCAGAAAGCCATTGATACCGCTGAACGCCTGGTGAAGCTGGGTAAAGATAAGCAGCGCGTTGAGATCGCCCATTTCTACTGTGAGCTTGCGCTTCAGCAGATGGGCAACGACGACATGGATAAAGCCATGGCGCTGCTGAAGAAAGGCGCCGCCGCGGATCGCAACAGCGCGCGCATCTCCATCATGATGGGGCGCGTCTTTATGGCGAATGGCGACTACGCCAAAGCCGTTGAAAGCCTGCTGCGGGTTATCGACCAGGACAAAGAACTGGTCAGTGAAACGCTGGAAATGCTGCAAACCTGCTATCAACAGCTCGACAAGCAGGAAGAGTGGGTAGCTTTCCTGCGTCGCTGCGTGGAAGAAAATACCGGCGCCACCGCTGAACTGATGCTCTCTGACGTTGTTGAGCAGTATGAGGGCAGCGACACCGCGCAGGTTTATATTACGCGTCAGCTGCAGCGTCATCCGACCATGCGGGTGTTCCACAAGCTGATGGATTACCACCTGAACGACGCAGAAGAAGGGCGCGCCAAAGAGAGCCTGATGGTGCTGCGCGACATGGTTGGCGAACAGGTGCGCAGCAAGCCGCGCTATCGTTGCCAGAAGTGTGGTTTTACCGCGTATACGCTCTACTGGCACTGTCCTTCCTGCCGCGCCTGGTCCACCATCAAGCCAATCCGCGGCCTGGACGGGCAATAATTTTTTAAAACGCCGCATTTTAGTTACAACATACTGATGGTTTTTCCACTGTCCTGTGCTCCGTGCGGTTAGCCGGCCTGGCAGGCGCGTAAATGGATCCTGTCAATTTGCGGCGTCGGCAGGTAGAATGCTGGCCGTTTATCTGTTCCGCGCCGCTGCGCGCCCATAGACGAAAAGGGCTGGTCATGACGTCTGTTACATCCTCCACTTCCCGCGTAATTACGGATTCTCCTGTTGTTGTTGCGCTTGATTACAATAAGCGTGACGCTGCACTGGCGTTTGTCGACGGCATCGACCCTCGCGACTGCCGTTTGAAAGTTGGCAAAGAGATGTTCACGCTGTTTGGACCGCAAATCGTTCGCGATCTGCAGCAGCGCGGCTTTGACGTTTTCCTCGACCTGAAATTCCACGATATCCCGAATACCACGGCGCACGCGGTTGCCGCAGCCGCAGAGCTGGGCGTATGGATGGTCAACGTCCACGCATCGGGTGGGGCAAGAATGATGACGGCCGCCCGTGAGGCGCTCCTGCCGTTCGGTAAAGATGCACCGTTGCTGATTGCGGTCACGGTGCTGACCAGTATGGACGAAAACGATCTTCGCGACCTGGGCGTGACGTTGTCACCCGCCGAGCATGCCGAACGTCTCGCGCGTCTGACGCAGCATTGCGGCCTGGATGGCGTCGTCTGCTCCGCGCAGGAAGCGGTACGTTTCAAATCAGCGCTGGGCCAGGATTTTAAACTGGTTACGCCGGGTATCCGTCCTGCAGGCAGCGAAGTGGGCGATCAGCGCCGTATTATGACGCCTGAACAGGCGCTGGCTGCTGGCGTTGACTACATGGTCATCGGGCGTCCGGTAACGCAGTCTCCCAACCCGGCTGAGACGCTTAAGGCTATCAACGCATCGCTGAAAAAGGGGGCGTAATGACCGATTCCAACAGCCGTCTGGTCTATTCAACCGATAGCGGGCGTATAGACGAGCCGAAAGCGAAAGTTGAACGTCCAAAGGGAGACGGCATCGTTCGGATCCAGCGCCAGACCAGTGGACGAAAAGGGAAAGGGGTTTGCCTTATCTCCGGCATTGACCTGGATGGTGCTGAACTGGCAAAGCTGGCGGCCGAGTTGAAAAAAAAATGTGGCTGCGGCGGCGCCGTTAAAGACGGCATTATTGAAATCCAGGGAGATAAGCGCGATTTAATAAAAACTCTGCTGGAAGCCAAAGGGATGAACGTCAAACTGGCAGGCGGTTAAAATAAATGAGCCACGGCAAATGCCGTGGCTCGTGTTATATACGTGCGTATGTCAGACCTGAAATGCGTTCAAATATCGCAATACCGGGGAAGGCTTAGATAATAATTATTTGCCAACCTGGTGACCGATAATACCACCGACAGCAGCGCCACCTAATGTACCCAGCGTACTACCATCCGTTAATACTGCACCACCGAGAGCACCGGCACCGGCACCAATAGCGGTGTTACGGTCACGTTTAGACCAGTTAGAGCAAGCGCTCAGGGACATTGCTACAGTGATTGCCAGAACAGCGGCGGCTACTTTTTTGCTGGTTAAGGTCATAATACTTTCTCCTGAATTATCGATTCACGGAAAGATGTACACGTTAAGTATAGACGAATCGAATACTTAATTCTGTTCTCCGTGAAAGCTGGTCGCGCAGGCGTTACGTAATGACGCAGGTGATAGTCACTTCCTGTTATATCGCTAACATTAATTTTACGACTTTAATGCAGGTTAAACAGGTAAAAACTCTTAAAGAAGTACCAGGAATCATCTCAGAGAAAGAAGGGCGTATGCGCCCGAAATTCGGGCGCGGAGGGAACTCAGGCGGTCGTTTTAATAATATTGACGATCAGCCCGTCATCTTCCAGTTTATTACGGTGCGCATCGCTCAACCGTTCATCGGTAATCACGCGGCTAAAGCGTGACACGGGGCCCATCGTATAAGGGTGAACGGCGCCAAATTTAGAGCTGTCGGTCAGCACAATGGCTTCACACTCTTTTTCCAGCACGGCATTCACCACGTCGGAGCGCATCATATCCCGGCCGGTAAAACCTGTCTCCGGCTGCCAGCCGTCAATCCCGATAAAGGCCTTGCTGAAATGAACCTGCTGAACATACTGACGGGTCAGCGGGCCAACCATGCTTTCACTTTTTTTCTGGTAAATACCGCCCAGCAGAATCACCTCGCAGCGCGTCTCTTTGAGCAAATGCGCGATATAGCTGCTGACGGTGATGATGGTAACGTCTTTTTGATCGGCAAGCGTGCGCGCCAGAAGGGCATTGCTGCTGCCGTTTTCAATAAAGACGGTCTCGCCGTTGTTCACCAGGGACGCGGCAAACTCCGCCAGTTCTCGTTTGAGCGCGTAGTTATTCATCATGCGCGTCTCAACGTCATCGCTGTCCAGCGGGACAGCATATCCGTGCGCGCGACGCAGGTAGCTCTGTTTTTCCAGCAGATTAAGATCCTGACGGATGGTGACTTCAGAAACGCCGGTGGTTTTAGCGAGATCGACTACGCTTACGCGTCCCTGATCGATGACCATCTGCAAAATGAGTTGTTGTCGGGAATTCATAGCATCCATTTAATAAAGCGAAACGAGGTCGGAGACGGTGGGGTTAAACTTCCCACGGCGCTTTTGGCTGTCCGTTTTCTGGCGCATTGTCAGCACCATTCTGAGCAAGAAGTTCAGACTTCAGGATCTCGAGATTACGGATAGCAGAGTGATAATCGCCCGCCACCAGGATATCCAGCACGGTATCAATTCGTTGTGCTACAGCTTGTGCGTCAATAGTCGACATAATCTCACCCCAGGCGCGAAAAGTTAATATTTTCAATGATGCAGAAAATAGGATCAAAAGAGAAGGGAAAAAATGCAATAACTAAATTACATAAACGTAAGTGATAAATTTATTCCCCCTCATGCAGCAGGCTTAATGAGTGGATTAGTCTAAAACTGCGCGCAAGGCGCTTTTTTATAAGAGGAATTAGACTATGACAGTTATCAATCAGCCTACCTGCACACTGTTTACCGATACTGAACGGTTCACGCAGCTGTCAGGGTATTACGAGGCGGAGCGTCACACGGTCTGGATGATGCTGCGGGCTCAGCCACGTCCTTGCTTTAACCATGCGTTAATAGAGGAGATCATGAACTTTTCATGGCTGGTTCGCCAGTCTGGTTTTGCGGTTGATTTTTGGGTAACCGGTTCGCTGGTTCCCGAGATGTACAATGCCGGCGGGGATTTACAGTTCTTCGTCGAGTGCATTCAGAACGGACGTCGGGAAGCGTTACGGGCGTACGCTCGCGCCTGCGTTGATTGCGTCCATGCGGCTTCACGGGGGTTTGATTCGGGAGCCATCTCTCTGGCGATGGTCGAAGGCAGTGCGTTAGGAGGCGGGTTTGAGGCCGCTCTGGCGCACCATTTCGTCCTGGCTCAGCGCGATGCCCGTCTGGGTTTCCCGGAGATTGCCTTCAACCTGTTTCCGGGTATGGGAGGATATTCCCTGGTTGCACGCCGTGCAGGCATGAAGCTGGCGGAAGAACTTATCTACAAAGGAGAATCCCATACGGCTGAATGGTACGAACAGCACGGGCTGGTTGATGGCCTGTTTGAACCCGGACAAAGCTATGTCTCCATGCGAACCTTCATCGATACGCTGCGGCCAAAACTGAATGGCGTAAGGGCGATGCTGCGCGCCCGTACGCGCGTTCTGCAATTGCCCCGCAGTGAACTGATGGACATCACGGAAGACTGGGTTGATGCCGCTTTCTGCCTGGAGCCGAAAGATATCGCCTACATGGAGCGACTGGTCACGCTGCAAAACCGCCATCACGCGGCGGGCCTGCGTAAAGCCAGTTAACGTTGATTTCGCGCTTGATATCGTTTTAGCCATCGCTCGAATGCGGCAGCGGGCATCGGCTTAGCAAACAGAAAGCCCTGCCGTTCGTTGACGCCGTTCTTGGTCAGAAAGGCGTCTTCTTTTGCATTTTCCACACCCTCGGCAATCACCTGCAGATTTAACGCCTGCGCCACCGCGACGATAGCGCGCACCAGCGACTGGGAAATAGACTGCTTATGAATATCCCTGACGAAAGATTGATCGAGCTTAATGGCGTCGATAGGGAAGCGGGCCAGCTGAGAAAGGGAAGAGTAGCCGGTGCCAAAATCATCCAGATGAATTTGCGCCCCGAGTCGGCTGAACTGCTGGATCACGGACAGCGCTAGCTCTTCATTCTCGATAAGACAGCTTTCGGTCAACTCGACGTCGACCGGGCAGTATTCAAAATTCAGATCCTTCAGCGCCTGCTTTAAGTCGCTGAAGATGGTCTGGTCGGCCAGCTGGCGTGCAGAGACGTTCACCGCCACGCGCAGGTTTATTCCCTTATCGCGCCATTTCGCCACCTGGCGAACCACGTCGAGCATCACCCAGCGGCCCAGCGGCACAATCAACCCCGACTCCTCGGCATAAGAGATAAACTCCAGCGGCGGGATCAGGCCGCGTTCTGGTGATTGCCAGCGGACCAGCGCTTCAAGGCTTCTGACTTCTCCACGCCAGGTTATTTTCGGCTGATAGTGGATCAGAAGCTGATCGTTATCCAGTGCCTTGCGCAGGTTGGTATCCAACCAAAGATATTCAAACACGCGCTGGTTCATCTCGGGTGAGAAGACGCAGAACTTGCCCCGGCCGTTCTCTTTGGCGGTGTACATGGCGGTATCGGCGTTGCGAATAACGCTTTCCCGGTCGTTCCCGTGCTGCGGGGCGAGGGCGATACCCAGAGAGCAGCCGGTATAAATCTCAATCAGACCGATTCGGAACGGCTGGCGCAGACGGGTTAAAATGCGCGACGCCATCGCCTCCAGAGAGCCCTGAGAGGTATTGGTGGCCATGACGATAAACTCATCGCCGCCAAGACGCGCCAGCACCTGTTCCTCGTCCAGACAGCTCAAGATGGCGAGGGCGACAGCCTGCAACAGCTGATCGCCAAACATATGCCCGTAAGCGTCGTTGACCTTTTTAAAGTTATCCAGATCGAGATACACCACGCCCACCTGCGTGTCGCCGCGGTTGTCGATGGCGTCAGAAATCAGATCGTGGATCGCATTGCGGTTTGGCAGGCCGGTGATGGTATCGGTATTGGCCAGCACGCGCAGCCGCTCCTGAGCGCGGCGCTCCTCGGTAATATCTGTCCCGGAACAGATAAGGAAAATTTCATTTTTACCGCTGCCGCTGTGCACGAATTTGTTTCTGAACAGAAAAAGGCGCTGCCCTTTACGCGTTTTGATCCAGCGTTCGACTTCGTAGGAGCTGCCGTTGCGAAAAAAACCGGTAATATTGCGCTTTGAGGCTGCCGCTTCGCTGCGGCTCATAAACAGCTTAAACACGTTCTGCCCAATCACTTCTTGCTCTTTCAGGCCGGTGTACTCTTCGCTAAGCCGGTTAAAACGCTGAATATTGCCGTGCTGATCGAGAATAACAATGACGGAGTTGGCCTCAGAGACAACCTGTTCCGCGAAAGAGAGCCCCTGAGCCAGATCGCGCGCCACGGAGGGCGTATCGTTCCAGGCGGAAGCGGTGCCTGCCCACTCGTTGCGGGTAATTTTACGGCCCACAAGATGAACCGGGACATCTTCCCCGTACAGGGAGAGCGACATGGAAATGCTGGAGGTAATAACGGTTAAATGACGGATGAGATCGGCCTGTTCATCGTCCAGCGCCACGACCTGAGTGACATCGGCATTTTCGCTGGTGGAAAGGTGCAGAGCGTTGCTGTCGGCTGACAGGCGCCACCACGGGCTGTGAGTCCCCATGTAGCGAAACAGCAAATTCTGCTCCAGATCGTCCATCATGTTTTCTCCCGCAGCTGTTCATTAGCGCACAAATTATTCATTTGCTGTCGACTTTTCCGTTGAGAAACAGCGGCAAAACCGAAGTGAACCTGTTGTTTTTCCCTGCTTTCTTATAATAAAACGAGTCAGGTTAAAAAGGATACTGAGCGTATAGAAATTCACGTAACCGAATATAACAACACTCTTTTACTGTAGATAATTATGGCGGTTTTGGGCGAAGGGATGCTGAAAATAGTAAGGAAAAATAATGATTTTGTGGCGGGGATAAAAAGAAAAATTGTCGGCCCTTCCGGAAAGGAAACGGCCGACAATTGAACCGGTTATCAGGCGACAGGGCGCGCGATAATACTGCGGGTTTCCATGCGAACTTCGGAGATAGTAACGTCAATCACGTCGGTGACTTTGTAAACTGTTTCACCTTTAATTTGCACGGTACCGTTTTCCTGGCTACAGACCATTTCGTCACGAACCGCATGCAGGAACGGCGCAGGAATAAACGCGACAGCACCGTTATCGACCAGACGGACGCGCATGCCCCCGCGGCTGATATCGATGATCTCTGCGGCGAAACGGGTATCCGTACCGGCTTTATCCTGCAGGAAGCGTGCATACAGCCAGTCACCAACGTCACGCTCGGCCATGCGGTTCAGACGGCGACGATCGGCCATCTGCAGCGTGGTGTCCTCCTGAGGACGGGCAATGGTTTCACCTTTGATAATCGCTTTCAGCAGGCGGTGGTTAACCATATCGCCATACTTACGGATCGGCGATGTCCAGGTGGCGTAAGCTTCGAGGCCAAGGCCAAAGTGCGGGCCAGGCTCGGTGCTGATTTCAGCGAAGGACTGGAAGCGACGAATGCGGCTGTCCAGGAAGCCCGACGGCTGCGCGTCCAGCTCGCGGCGAAGCTTGCAGAAGCCCGGCAGCGTCAGCACTTCTTCCGGATCAACGTGCACATCGTGATTTTTCAGCAGCGCCGCCAGCGCTTCGGTATTCGCCGGATCAAAACCGGTGTGGACGTTGTAAATGCCAAAGCCCAGCCTGTCGCGCAGCACGCGTGCGGCACAGATGTTGGCGGAAATCATCGCCTCTTCAACGATGCGGTTCGCAATGCGTCGCGGTTCGGCCACGATGTCCAGCACTTCGCCTTTCTCGCCCAGAACAAAGCGATAATCCGGGCGGTCTTTGAACACCAGCGCGTGGGTTTTACGCCACTCGCCGCGGTTCAGGCAGATGCGATGCAGCAGACGGATTTGCGCGGCAATGGCGTCTGATTCAGGTTTCCAGCTACCGGTATTTTCAAGCCAGTCGGAGACGTTATCGTAGGCCAGCTTGGCTTTCGATTCGATGGTAGCGGCAAAGAACTCGATATCGTCTTCAATCGCGCCATCTGCGGCGATAGTCATGCGGCAGGCAAGGACCGGGCGCACTTCATTTGGACGCAGCGAGCAGAGATCGTCTGACAATTCGCGCGGCAGCATCGGAATGTTAAAGCCCGGCAGGTAGTTGGTGAACGCACGGATTTTCGCCGCGTCATCCAGCTTGCTGCCTTCGGCAATCCAGGCGGTTGGATCGGCAATGGCGACGGTCAGATGGAGTTTGCCATCGGCGCCTTCTTCAGCGTACAGCGCGTCATCCATATCTTCCGTGCTGGCGCTGTCGATGGTGACAAACTCCAGTGCGGTGAGATCGCGGCGCGTCAGACCTTCGTCCTGCATCTCGGTCGCTACGCCGTTAGGTGCTTCTTTTTCAAGATTATGGCGTGCCAGCGTGACCCACCATGGTACGAAATGGTCGGCGCCAAAGGTAATGAACTGGGTCAGCTCAGCATAAAAACCGCGATCGCCTTTCAGAGGATGACGGCGCATTTCTGCTACGGCCCAGTCACCTTCTTTAAAATCATGCTCAACGCCACGGGCGGCGCGGCAGGGAATGGCATCTTTCAGCAGGGGATGATCCGGCACGATAGCAAGACGATCGTCTTTTCTCTGCACCTTACCCACAAAACGGGTCAGGAACGGTTCGATCAGTTCTTCCGGCTCGGCAGACTCGCGGTCCTTCTCGGTATGAATGACGGCCATGACGCGATCGCCATGCATCACTTTCTTCATCTGCGGTGGCGGAATGAAGTAGCTTTTCTGCGCGTCAACCTCAAGGAAGCCAAAGCCCTTTTCCGTGGCTTTTACGACCCCTTCTGCACGCGGCGTCTGGGAATGCAGTTGCTGTTTAAGCTGCGCTAGCAGCGGGTTGTCCTGAAACATAATGTTCTATTTTCGTAGCCATTGAGCGGCTGACAGTTTTACGCGATTCTCACTGTCTCAGCAAGCGCTCTTTGGGTAATTAGTATGGTTATTCCTCTTTACCAAACGCGACTTTCAGACGATTGAGCCAGCCATCAAACGCGCTTCGGGTAAGCAGCATGATGGCATGTTCGCCGGGGAGTCCCTGATCCGTTAGCGGGGTAAACTGCGCGGCGCTGAAGCGGTCCGGAGAGCGTGTCAGCAGTTCGACCGCCGCCGAAAGTGCGGGGGACGTCAGCGGGATCGCTTCGCGGGTGTTTAACAGGATTTCTCCGGTCAGGTCGAGCAGCGAAGGCTCATGGCAAAGGACCGGCGTCAGCGCCTCCAGCGCGGGTTCTGCCTGCCAGCGGGACAGCGACTCAAGCTGATGCGCACTCGCATAGCGCAGCTCGACGACGGGCAACAGCGGCACCCAGGCGGCGTGGCTCGCGGGCAGCGTGTGCGGCTGAATATGATGGCCTGGCAACCAGCGAACGGGGTGTCCTAACAGCGCCTGAAAAACCGCGACTACGCGCGCCTGAAAACCAATAAACCCGATAATCTGGTTAATCACCACAATGTCATATATTGACAGGCCAACCTCATCAAGCTGGTTCTGCGCTTTATCATCAATCACATCAGGAGAGCTGGCGAGCTGGCGGGCATACTGCGTAATTTGCGCCAGACGTCGGTTACTTTCGCGCGAGGAGTCCGGGCCGGGAAGCGGGGCGAGGAGGGCGGCGTAATGGTTACAAAGCCGCTGAACGCCACAGGCCTGTGCGACCGTTAGCGCGGTGCTGAGCCGATCGTATGCGCTGAGCGTATGCAGGCGGTTCACGGGAATCGAGAGCGGAAACAGCTGGTGGCACAAGGCCCTGGCAGGGGTAAGCCAGCCAGAACAGGCGGCGACAATCTCATCAGGCAGGGCTAAATCGAGCAAAAAACGATCGTCGACGTTAGCGGCTTCGGGCACCAGAGGCAGAACATCTTTCTGCGCGTGGTTCGACTGGGTCTCGTGATACCAGTGGCCTTTGCCGGAAAAACGGCGTTGTTCCATGTGCGTTCCTTGATCTCAAAATGGCGATCAATATCCTGGCGTAAGGCAGATAAAGGGAAAAATATTGTTAGGTGATAACAAATAGCAGAACGGAATAACGAAGGGGTGGTGCAGGGGGAAAACTCTCTTCCCGGGCGGGAAGAGAGTCACAGCTTATTTAATTTCCAGCTCGTTCATTGCAGCGATGTTGAAGCCGCCGTCAACGTGAACCACTTCACCGGAGATACCAGCGGAAAGGTCAGAGCACAGGAATGCTGCAGAGTTACCCACATCTTCAATGGTAACGGTACGACGAATCGGGGTAACCGCTTCGCAGTGTGCCAGCATTTTACGGAAATCTTTAATACCGGAAGCTGCCAGGGTGCGGATAGGACCTGCAGAGATGGCGTTAACGCGCACGCCTTCAGGACCCATTGCGTTCGCCATGTAGCGTACGTTGGCTTCCAGAGAGGCTTTCGCCAGGCCCATAACGTTGTAGTTAGGAATAGCACGCTCAGCGCCCAGATAGGACAGGGTCAGCAGGGCTGCGCCCGGGTTCAGCATCGCGCGGCAGGATTTCGCCATCGCAACGAAGCTGTAGGAGCTGATGTCGTGAGCGATTTTGAAGCCATCACGGGTAACCGCGTTCACGTAGTCGCCGTCCAGCTGGTCGCCAGGAGCGAAGCCAATGGAGTGAACGAAACCGTCGAATTTCGGCCATGCTTTTGCCAGTTCAGCAAACATGCCGTCGATGCTTTCGTCTTGTGCAACGTCACATTCCAGAACAATGCTGGAACCCAGCTGCGCGGCAAACTCTTCAACACGGCCTTTCAGCTTGTCGTTCTGGTAGGTGAACGCCAGCTCAGCGCCTTCGCGATGCATTGCCTGTGCGATGCCGTATGCGATGGACAGTTTGCTGGCAACGCCAGTCACCAGAATGCGCTTACCGGAAAGAAAACCCATAGCTTTAATCCTTATATTCATTGCTAATTTTGCCTTGTAATTCATAGCGTTACAGGCAGTATTTCAAAATCATTCGAAATTAGCTCGAAATTATAGCCCACTCACAGCCCCTTGTGTCACGATATTTCTCGCTCTTCTCCGAAGACGCCTGCCCCGAAGAATGCGCCGCGGACTCGCGGGGGCTCAAAATTTCAGCATTCGTCCAGTATATCACCCGGCAACAGGTTCACCTCATCCAACCAGCGAGGAAGCGCGATCCCGCGAGGGTATTCACGCTTTCCTGAGGTTGTCGATGAAGCGCGCGATGACGATAAAGAAAACCGGTACGAAGAAAATGGCGAGAAGCGTACCGCTAATCATGCCGCCAAATACGCCGGTACCGATGGCATGCTGCGTACTGTCGCTCGCACCACGGGCCAGCATCAACGGAACAACCCCTAAGGTGAAGGCTAACGACGTCATCAGAATAGGGCGCAGGCGCTGGCCGGCGGCATGAATGGTTGCCGCCAGCAGGGGCTGCCCCTGGCGATGGAGTTGCCTGGCAAATTCAACAATCAGAATGGCGTTCTTGGCCGACAGGCCGATAAGCGTAATCAGGCCGACCTTGAAGAAAACGTCATTCGTCATGCCGGCAACGGACACCGCGATCACCGCGCCGATAAGACCCAGCGGAACGACCAGCATGACCGCAAAAGGAATAGACCAGCTCTCATACAGGGCGGCCAGCACCATAAACACGACCAGTATCGACAGGACGATAAGGCCCGGAAGCTGAGATTCCGATTTTCTCTCCTGCAATGAACTGCCGGCCCACTCGCCAGCCATGCCCTGAGGCAGACTCCTGGACACGTCCTCCATAACCTTCATTGCGGTGCCGCTGGACTCTCCCGGCGCCGCATTTCCGGTAATGCGAATAGCCGAATATCCCTGATAACGCGTCAACTGCTGGGGCGCAACGTGCCAGGAAAGCGTGGCAAACGTCGATACCGGCACCATCTGTCCCATCCGGTTTTTCACTGATAATGCCAGTATCTGCTCAGGCTGCATTCGGTAAGGCGCATCGGCCTGAATGATCACCTGCTGAACGCGGCCGTTATTCGTATAGTCATTGACGTAATTTGAGCCCAGGGTGACGGAGAGCGTCTGGTTGATTTCATCAAATGCGACGCCCATCGCTTCCGCCTTTTCTCTGTCCACCTGGAGCGCGAGGCTTGTTCCTTCCGGCAGACCGTCTATATACACGTCACTCAGTTCAGGGCGCTGGTTGGCCTGCAGGACCAGCGCGTCGGCAGCGCGCTTTAACGCCTCGTAGCCCAGTCCCGCTCTGTCCTGCACGTACCAGGTGAAGCCCGACGAGGTGCCCATATCCGAAATGGCCGGCGGGAGCAGGCTCATCGTGACGGCATCAGAGACGTTTGCCATGCTGGCCTGAATCCGGTCGGCTTCCCCCTGGGCCGTCGAGCCCTGCCGATCTTTCCAGTCCTTCAGCGTGGTGAAGGCCATAGCCGAGTTTGGCCCTGAACCTGAAAATCCAAACCCCAGGATCATAATGTTGCTTTCAATATCCGGCCGGGTCGCAATTTCCTCTTCAAATTTTTTAACCACGTTGAGGGTACGCTGCATCGTGGCATCAGAAGGCAGCTGGATTGAGGACATAAAGTAGCCCTGATCTTCATCCGGCAGAAAAGACGACGGTAGCGAAGACAACCCCAGAAACAGCGCAGCACAAAGCGCAGCGTACAGGAGCAGCATACGCCCGGTTCGCTTCAGAACGGCACCCAGCCCGGCTTCGTAACAGGCGGTGAGCGAACGCAAGCGCGCGTTAAACCCGATCGCGAACCTTCCGCCTCTCTTTCCTGGCTTATGCGGCTTGAGTAACGTTGCGCACAGGGCAGGCGTCAGCGTCAGGGCAAGAAACGCGGACAGCAGTATGGAGACCGCCATGGAAATACAAAATTGTCGGTAGATAATCCCGACGGACCCTTCAGCAAACCCCATGGGGATAAAGACGGCGGTCAGCACCAGCGTGATGCCAATAATCGCCGGGGTGATTTCCTGCATGGCTTGCCGCGTGGCGTCACGCGGGGACAGGCTTTTTTCCTCCATCAGTCGTTCAACGTTCTCCACGACCACGATGGCATCATCAACGATAATCCCTATTGCCAGCACCATGCCGAACATCGTCAGAATATTGATGGAGTAGCCGCTCAATAGCATCACCGTGAAGGTGCCAAGAAGCGCGACGGGAGCAACAATCGCCGGGATAAGCGTACAGCGTATCTTGTGCAGAAACAGCAGCATAACCAGGAAGACGAGGACCATCGCTTCCACAAATGTCTGAACAACCTTCATAATAGAAAGTTTCACAAACGGCGCGGTATCGAAGGGGATCGTAAACGCCATTCCGTCGGGTTACACCCGGGAAAGCTCGTCGATGCGCGCCCGTACGCCGGAAGCCGTGCTCATCGCATTCGCGCCAGGCGAGAGCTGGATTGCTGCCGCCGTTGCGGGCACGCCATTTTCACGGATACCAAAGGCGTAGCTTTGCAGGCCAGATTCAATCCGCGCAATGTCGGACAGTTTCAGGCGGGCACCGGATGCGTCAGATTTCAGGGTGATATTCCTGAACGCCTCTACCGAGGAGAGCTGTCCCTTCACGGTGATGGGATACGTCACCCCTTGTCCTGCAGAGGCTGGCTCATCTCCCGTTTTGCCGGGCGAAACCAGGGCATTTTGCTGGCCAACGGCGGTAAGAACATCGCTTACCGAAAGCCCGTAGCCGTGGAGCTTCATGGGATCCAACCAGATGCGCAGCGCTTTTTCGCCGCCAAACAGCTGAACTTTCCCTACGCCGGGCACGCGACGAAGCTCGTCACTGACGTTTCTGGCAAAATAGTCGCTTAATTCGGCTTCCTCAAATTGACCCGTCGCCGACTTCAGCCCCACCATCATTAAAAAGCCAGAGTTAGCGGCCTCGACGTTGATGCCGTTTTGCCTTACCGCCTGAGGCAGACGAGGCTCCACGATCTTAATCTGATTCTGCAGATCCATCTGCGCCAGCTTGATGTCCGTGCCCGGTTTAAAGGTGACGGTAATCGATGCCGAACCGGTTGTGTCACTGGATGATTCAAAGTAGAGCAAATTATCTACGCCGGAGATTTCGCGCTCGATTAACGATACCACCGACGTGTTCATGATATCGGGGCTGGCCCCCGGGTAACTGACGGAAATAATGATTCCAGGCGGCGCCACCGCCGGATACTGCGCAACCGGCAAACGGGGAATAGACAGGAGCCCTGCCAGGACGATAAAAAGCGCTACAACCCAGGCGAAAACGGGGCGTTCAATAAAAAAATGCGGCATTAAATTAACGTCCGGTTACGTGAATTTCATCATCAGTGGATACGCGCTTGCCGATATCCCTGAGCTGCGAAAATTTCTCAAGAAGCTGCGGCGCGTCATCGAGGCTCGTCGCGAACATCCACATGTAGGTCATCACCGAGTAAATATGTCCGGCGGTGATGCCGGTTGAGCGCGTCATCCAGACGATGGTCAGCGTAAAAAGCGCGGCAACAAGCACGCCGACCCACAAATAACCCCACGCCTCGCGGTCAGATAATGCGATACGCAAACGCGCCAGCGTGGAGTAATGGCGGTGAAGGGTAGCCGTGCCCGCCTTATGGACATAATCCACTTCTTTTTCCAGTCGATTATTCAGGCGCATGAACAGCCATTCATTTTTACGGGCATATCCTGAGACAAATCCGAGCAGGATAAATACAATCGCAAAGCACATGACGCCGGCCCAAAATTCAATAAACAGCAACATGATTGCGGCACCAAAAAGTGAGCTCAGCGAGGTAATAAGCAGGGGAAGGTGCATTTCAAAGAAATCCACATATTCGCGCGAGAGCGTTACCCTGGCGGCGATCGCCGAATGGTTAAGCTGATATTTGCGCTGTGCCAGGACGACGGAAACCGCGAGTCCGGCATAAATGCGTGCAAAGGTGCGCGTATCTACGCTCCGTCTGGCCGCACCGATGAACCACATGCAAAGCACCATCAGGCCATACAGCGCGGCGTTAAGCGTTTCACCGGCGAGGATGGCATTTATCGCGATGCCAGCCAGAACGGGATAAAGTAAAAACGTCACGTTTTCGGCCACCACCAGGAAAAAAGTGACAACCAGTTTTTTCCGGTGCCGTATCGCGAGTTTTTTTAGCGAGTGCATCACTCCGGCAGGTTCAGAAGAACGAAGATTATTACGGTTCATCATTATGGATAAGTTTTATCAGATTCTTAGGTGAGTTATTTTTGTGCAAAATAGCGTGAGGGAGAGTCTACCGCGCGCCTGTTTAGCGGAAATGGGCGGTTTGTGGAGGCTATGTGGAGCAACGGCTCAAATCATTCTCATAATAAGGTACAGCGGGGCTCCACCAAAAAAAATGATCAAATAACACTCGTAGTAAAAGACCAGATCCTCGATATCGGGCATCGCGTTTAACAGCACGGTGAACGTAATAATGAGATAAACAAAAATCACCAACAGCCAGAAGGCGACGACGAGTAGCTCAGTCAACGCGCCGGCTTTATTCTGGATTATCAGAGAGACAACCGACAATGCGATGCAGCCATAGATAATGGGTGAAGAGAGCAGCGTTGAGGCGACTTTTTCATCCATTTTGTGTACCAGCATCAGCCAGATATAAAGTAATCCCCAGGACAGCAGCAGGAACAGGGAATATAAGCCCAGTTTTTTAGGAGAGAAATATTTAGAAAGTTCCATGTTCATTATTTCAGCCAACTTCATAAAATCTTTAAGTAACAGGGATAATGTGCAACGCTAAATGTAAAAAGAGTTTTGTCTCAATAGCGATTTTGAACGGGCATTGTCGAGTCATTATTGACGGAATGTGTAGGCTGTATGGAGAAATAACCGGGCAGGTAAATCAGCCGGGAAATTTTCTTAGCTACGGCACTTTTTCCCGGAGGCTGTGTCTTATTGTGCTAAAGATATCTGATAGCGAGCTCAAAGGGATTTCACCCGCGGAGATAAAATGCACAAAAATACGCTGATCCTTGTTGTTGAAGATGAAGACGAAATCGCCGATATACTGATGAGCTACCTGGAGCGTTCGGGAATGAAAACGCTCCGAGCCAGGCAGGGCGAACAGGCCATAGCGCTCAATCGCCTCCATAAACCGGATCTCATATTGCTGGACATTCACCTGCCCGTATGTGACGGCTGGAGCGTACTTACCACGCTTCGTCAGGAAAGCGCTGTCCCCGTCATTATGGTTTCCGCTCTCGATCAGGATGTCGATAAGCTCATGGGGCTGAGGCTGGGCGCGGATGATTACGTGATCAAACCCTTCAACCCTTCTGAAGTTGTCGCCCGGGTTGAGGCGGTGCTGCGCAGGACAAAACCCGCGCTTCAGCAGGCGGGTTCCCAGCCGCTCAGAACGCCCTTTATTACGGTCTATCCGGATGACTTCTACGTGGAAGTCACCGTGGGCGCAGAGGTTGTCTCCCCGGTATTAACGACGACCGAATTTAAATTGCTCACATACCTGGTGAGATATCCGCGAAAGGTCTGCTCCCGCGAAGAGCTGCTCAACGCGTGTCTGCCGGAAGGGGATACGCTCGACAGAACGGTCGACAGCCATATGAGCAAGTTGCGTAAAAAACTGGAGCTTGCCGGCCTCTATGGTGTTCCCGAGAGCATCAGAGGCATGGGCTACCGGCTTGGGGAAAAGAAATGAACAAAGAGTCTGTTCTGAGCCGTCAGATCTTAACGTATATGCTGTTGCTGACGTTTACGATCATTGCCATCGCCATACTCGGCTCCTGGTTTTTTTACTCCTTTATTCTGGATCACCTCCCGGGCGGCCCTGCTGCGGGCGATGACGAGCAGATGACGATGTGGGACTGGGTATGGATTGGGACCGCGACTACGATCAGTATGATTATTGCCCTCTTTTTCACGGTCAAACTTTCATCGCGGATCCTCACCCCGCTAAACTCGGTAGCGTCCAGCCTGAAAAAGATTTCTCATGGCGATCTGGACGCCCGGGCATTCTGCGCCAGTTCCCGGCTGGGTGAGATCAATCACCTGGTGACGGATTTCAATGAAATGGCGGAAAAATTACAGACGCTGGATATTCAGAGGAAATCCTGGAATGCCGCTATCGCGCATGAGCTGAGAACCCCGGTCACGATCTTACGCGGACGGCTTCAGGGGTTGGTTGACGGCGTTTTTACCCCGGATCCGGTGCTGTTTAATAATCTTCTCAAACAGACGGAAGGGTTAACCCGCCTGATTGAAGATCTCCGGGTTATCAGTTCGGATGGCGGGGCGGGATACACGTTATGCCAGTCAAGAACGGATCTAAAAGGGACAATACAGAACGCACTCGATACGTTCATGCCCGAGTTCAGCCGTAAGGCTTTTACCGTCAATACAGACCTGAGGGAGCAGCAGTGCGTATTCGATCCATTGCGCATCAATCAGTGTTTGACCGTTTTATTTGATAATGCCTTACACTATTCAACCTCGCGCACGCTCATCGTGAAAAATGGCGTTTCTGATAAAGGCAATTTTATCCTTATTCAGGACGGGGGACCGGGCATCCCCAGAGAGTTTCATGATTTCCTGTTTCAGCCCTTTCAGCGCGATAATGGCGCCAGACATGTGAACCCGGAAGGCTGTGGTTTGGGCTTGTCGGTGGTAAAAGCCATCATGCTGGCTCATGGTGGCGATGTTACCTATACCTTATCGACGCAAAACCACTCGATATTTAAACTCACCTGGCCCGACTCGTGAGCTTCAGCGGCAGGTCAAATGTGCCTGCCGGCGATAAATGCCATATTTTTCCTAACTTAGCATCCCACTCCTGCGGGGTAATCGTCAGCTTACCGCGTCTCGGGCTTAAGGTTATTTCGCTGAAATAGATTTCATCTTTTTTTAGCATAAGGTCAACGCGGCAGTAGTCAATTCCATGCGCCAGCTCCTGGGAGGCCAACAAAGCCTGGCGGAACAAGAGCGGTTCGCCTGGTTCTGCTGAAGTATTTGGATATTCCATCCGGAAGGGTTGTAAGTTCCAGTACCTGTCATAAACGTTGATAAACCCTTTGCCGTTATCATCCGTAAAATCCGCTTCTACATAGTGGGCAACGCCGTGAAAACAATGGATCCTCAGCATTTCGGGCGTTGTGTTCCTGTCAGCGTCGTCGAAGAGATCGACAAACGGCTCGCAAAGTATACTCGGCGTAATGTTTTTGTACTGCCATTCGCGCGTGGTGTAGTAAAGATTTTTCTTTAACGCGAGGCTCAGCTTTTTACACGCTTCTTTTTCATTAAATTGCGCTTTGTTTGTACATATTATTGTGCTGCCGCTGTCATGGTTGCACTTAAGGACGAATTTGTCAGGAAGAACTGAAAAATCAATCTGCGACGGCCTGGTATAAACGCCGATTAATGGCACCGTTTTCACGCGCGTTGTTCTGGAGGAAACGTATGCCCGAACGGCGAGTTTATCGGCAAGCATCGTGTAGAAGTTATTATGGTCATAGACCAGACGATGACATATTTTTTCACTCAACGTCGTGGGCGAGTTAATGTCAGGGGTTTTCCCGGTTGTTTTCTTAAGCCTCACGGTATGAAAATGCAGGTCCGTCATTAAAAATGAGCGGCATTTTCTGATGAGATACTCTGTGTATTTTAAAACGTAAGTGGCGGTGTTCATTTCTTCTCCTCCGTAATGTCCGGATATTCTGGAGAAGAACTGTTGATTGATATTGCTTAAAATATGGAGCAGGGATGGAGACGAAAAATTAAAGGATTAAATAGCGTACTCAGACTATTTAATCCTTAATTTAATGGGGTGATTTTTGCTGAGCGTCGCGCTTAGCGGTCTTTTCTCCACGCATCGGCGGTCAATGCTTCACCAAAATGACCGGCAATCAGTCGTTTTGTCAGCTCATGAAGCGGGGAGGCCATCACATCCGCCGTGCTGCCGCGCTCGACAACTTCGCCCTGGTGCATGACCATCACCTGATCGCTGATGTGCTTCATCATTCCCAGATGCTGGGTGACGTAGATATACGAGATCCCCTGTTTTTCCTGCAATTCCAGCATCAGGTTAATCAGCTGCGAGCGCATCGACATATCCAGCGAGGCAAGCGCTTCATCCGCAATGATCACTTTTGGCCGCAAAATCAACGCACGCGCCAGGCCCAGACGCTGTTTCTGGCCGGGGGCCAGCATATGCGGGTAGTAGCTTTCGTGATCCGGCAACAGCCCAACCATGCGCAGGGTTTCAAATACGCGCTTACGGCGCGCCTCTGGCTCCAGGTCGGTGTTCAGACGCAGCGGAAAATCGAGGATCTGAGAGATGCGCTGGCGCGGGTTAAGCGAGGTCGAGGGATCCTGGAAAATCATGCGGATGCGCTGGCTGCGGAAAGAGTAATCGCCGAACGTCAGAGGATGATCGTCAATCAACACTTCGCCTGCAGTCGGTTCAACCATGCCGGCGAGCATTTTCGCCAGGGTGGATTTCCCGGAACCGTTCTCGCCGATGATCGCCAGGGTCTGTTTTTCACGCAGCGTAAAGCTCAGCGGCTTCACCGCGTCGACAGTTTGACGATGAAACAGCCCCGTGCGGTAGCGAAAGGTCTTACTCAGGTTGCGAACTTCCAGTAAGGTTTCGACCATTTCACTCTCTCTCCATGTTCAGCGGGAAATGACAGGCGTACAGATGATTCTTGGCCCCGGTCAGGCGTGGCGTCTCGATACATTTACGCTGAGCATAGGGGCACCTTGGCCCCAGACGACAGCCTATCGGCAGGGATTCCAGCAGCGGAATCGCCCCCGGCAGGGTATTCAGGCGGCTCTTATGCGGCATCGCGCTGCCAAAATCCGGAATGGCGCGGATAAGCGCCTGCGTATACGGATGATGCGGCGCGCCGATCAGATCTTCACTCGGCGCGGTTTCGACCGTTTGCCCGCAGTACATGACGTCAATTTTATCCGCCCATTTGCTGAGCATTTGCAGGTCATGGCTGATCAGCAAAATGGTGGTGTTGTTATTCTGGTTGAGACGCGACAGCAGGCGGAAAATTTGCGCCTGCGTGGTGGGTTCCATCGCGTTGGTGGGCTCATCCGCAATCAGCAAACGCGGCTGATTTGCCAGCGCGATGGCAATCATCACTTTCTGACATTCGCCGTCGGTCAGCTCATAGGGGAAGCTGCGCATCGCATCTTTGTGATCTTTAATCCCAACGCGGTGTAAAAGCTCGATGGCGCGGCGCTTGCGCCAGCCAACGCGTTGCCACCAGCGGCCTTTATAGGTCCAGCCGGGAATGTTCTGCATGAGCTGTTTACCCACGCGTTCGGACGGGTCGAGACAGGACTGCGGCTCCTGGAAAATCATCGAGACGTTATGCCCGACAAGCTTTCTCCGCTCGCGGGGGGAGAGGCGCAGCAGATCGATATCGTCAAAACGCATACGGTCTGCCGTCACGCGCCAGTTGTCTTTCGCCACGCCGCAGATAGCCTTGGCAATCAGGCTTTTTCCCGAGCCGGATTCCCCCACCAGCCCGCGTATTTCACCCTCTGCAAGGGTGATGCTGATGCGATCGACGGCTTTAACCCAGCCTTCACCGGTTTTGAATTCGATGGTGAGGTTGCGAATATCAAGAAGCGGCATTATTGCACCCCCGCGTTAATTGCACGGCGAATACCGTCGCCCAGCAGGTTGATAAGCAGCACGCTCACCATAATGGCCGCACCCGGCAGCATGACCGTCCAGGGTGCTACGTAGATCAACTCCAGCGCGTCGCCGAGCATTGCACCCCATTCGGGCGACGGCAGCTGTGCACCGAGATCGAGGAAGCCGAGCGCCGCGATGTCCAGGATCGCCATCGACAGGGCGCGGGTGATCTCTGTGACCAGCCCGGCGGCGATGTTGGGCAGCACGGCAAACCACAGAATGTTGAAGGTCGTCGCGCCGTCCAGACGCGCGGCGACGACGTACTCTTTTTCCAGCTCATCATGCACCATGCTGTAAACCGAGCGCACGATGCGGGGCAGGATAGCCAGCCAGACGGCGAACATGGCATGCGACAGATGCGGACCGGCAAAGGCAACAACAATGATTGCCAGCAGCAGGGATGGAATCGACAGCAGCGTATCCAGAATGTGGTTAAGGACCGCCGAACGCAGGCCATGGGTGGATCCCGCAAAAATACCGAGCGCCAGCCCGCAGATCGTAGCCGCGAGCGTCACCACAAATGCGCCGCCGACCGTCGGGGCTGCACCGCTCAGCAGGCGGCTCAACACGTCACGTCCGAGGTCGTCCGTTCCCAGGAAGAAAGAGACTTCGCCGTAGCGTGACCAGGACGGCGGCAGCAGCTGATAGCCAAGGAACTGCTGGTCGATGCCGTACGGCGCAAACCACGAGCCAAAGACGCAAAGCAACACCAGGCCGGCGCAGCCGTAAAGGCCGATCATTGCCGTGGTGTCACCATAGAATTTACGCCACACGGTACGCAGCACGCCGGGCGTGCGCTTTTCACTGTATACGCTATCGTAAGGCATACCATTCCTTATGCTTCAATGGGTTAGCCATGGCACCCAGAATATCGGACAACACGTTAACAATAATCACCAGCGAACCAATCACCATCACGCCCGCAGAAATAGCGGCGTAGTCCTGCTGGCGGATGGCGTTAATCAGCCATCGCCCCAGGCCCGGCCAGCTGAAGACCATCTCGGTGATCATCGCCAGCGTCAGCATGGTGGAAAACTGTAATCCCAGACGCGGAATTACCGGCGGCAGCGCGTTGTGCAGGACGTTGCGGCGCAGTATGGTCAGGCGTGACAACCCGCGCGTGGCGGCGGCTTTGACGTAGTTCTGGTCAAATACCTCAATGGTGCTCAGGCGCATCAGGCGGATCACTTCGGTGGTTGGCGCAACCGCCAGCGTCAGCACCGGCAATACCATATGGCGCACGGCGCTGACGATCATCTCATGGCGCCATACCGAATCGGACAGCCACGCGTCAATGATGGCAAAACCCGTCACCGTTTTAACCGTATAGAGCAGGTCAAAACGACCCGAAACCGGCAGCCAGCCCATCGTCAGCGAGAAGAACAGCGTCAGCAGCAGCGCCAGCCAGAATACCGGGATGGAAAAGCCGAACAGGGCGAGGGCGCTGATAAACTTATCCTGCCATTTGTTGCGATAGATCCCGGCCAGCATGCCCACGGGGATTCCGACCATCAGGGCAAAGCCGAAGGCCAGAATGCACAGCTCCATCGTGGCCGGGAAAACCTCTTTCAGCTGCTGGGAAATCAGCTGCCCGTTAATGCTGGACACGCCGAAATCCCAGTGCAGCAGCCCGTTAAACCAGAACAGCCAGGCATCCCACAGCGACGACCCCTGGAGCGGGGCGTGGGGCGTGAAATAGCTCAGGCTGAAGCCGACAAAGTTCAGGAAAAAGAGCGTCACCAGCAGCAAAAGGAGCCGACGTAAGGTAAAAATAATCATGGTTTTTTCACCTCTTGTTCTTTTTCACGCGACACGCCGGCGAACGAGGCGTTGCCGAACGGACTCAGCACCAGGCCTTTAATATCGTAACGATAGGCCTGAAGACGCAGGGAAGAGGCCAGCGGCAGCACCGGCAGCTCCTGGGCAAGGATCTTCTGCGCTTCATCATAGGCGTCGATGCGTGAGGCCAGCTGCTGGGAAGCCAGCGCTTTTTGCAGCACGGCGTCAAACTCCCGGTTACACCAGTGGGCGTAGTTGGTCTGCGAGTTTATCGCCGCACAGCTTAGCAGCGGCCGGAAGAAACTGTCCGGATCGTTACTGTCGGTCGCCCAGCCGGTCAGGGTTAAATCATGATTCATGTCCATCAGGCGCGCCTCCTGGAAACGGCCCTCAACCGGTACGATGATCACTTTGACGCCCACCTGCGCCATATCTGCCTGCAGCAGTTCGGCGGTCTTGAGCGGGCTCGGGTTCCACGCCTGGGAGCTGGTTGGCACCCAAAGCTGCAAAGTGAGGTTTTCCGCCCCCAGCGCCTTCAGCTGTTCACGCGCTTTTGCCGGATTGTATTCCGTAATTTTAGCTTCACCGTCATAGGCCCACGAGGCGCGCGGTAAAATTGAGGCGGCGGTTTCCGCCGTGCCGTAGTAGATCGACTGCATCAAACGCTGGTTGTTAATCGCCAGCGCCAGAGCGTGGCGTACGGCAGGGTTATTCAACGGCGGCTTATCCGTGTTAAAGGCCAGATAAGCGATATTCATGCCGGGGCGTAACGTCAGGCGCAGGCGCGGATCGTCACGCAAAATGGTGAGCTGGCTGGCCGCGGGCCAGGCGAGCACGTCGCACTCCCCGGTGAGCAGTTTCGACAGACGTCCCGTTCCACCTGAACCGAGATCGACCACCACCTGCGGCATCAGCGGGGTGCCGCGCCAGAAATGCTCATGACGCTGCAGACGAATATACTGCCCGGCGCGGTATTCAGCGAGCTGGAACGGACCGGTGCCGACCGGCTGACGATCGAGTAACTCCTGACGATCTTTTTTCGTCAGGTTCGCCGCGTATTCAGCAGACATGACTGACGCATAGTGGGTCGCCAGATGCCAGAGGAAGGAGGCATCCGGGCGCGTCAGCGTAAATTCAACCGTCCGATTGTCCAGCTTGCGCACGCTTTTGACGGTGTCAGCAAACTGCAGGCTGTCGAAATAGGGGAAATTATCCCCGTTAACGTTATGCCACGGATGGTTGCGGTTAAAGATACGCTGGAAGGTGAAGACCACGTCATCTGCGTTCAGCCTGCGCGTGGGGGTAAACCAAGGCGTGCGCTGAAACGCGACGTCATCGCGCAGGTGAAAACGGTAGGTTGCGCCGTTATCCAGCACTTCCCAGCTTTCCGCCAGCTCAGGCACCAGACGGTAGGTGTATGGGTCAACATCAAGCAGACGGTCGTAAAGCTGCGCGGCCAGGGTATCCACGATCAGGCCGCTGCCCGCTTTTTGCGGGTTGAAGGTATCCACCTGGCCGCTTACGCAATAGACAAAGCCGCTGTCACGAATGTCAGGCTGGGGAGTTTGCCCGGGCGCGGCAAAGGCCAGGCTGCTAAACAGACCGAGTGCTAAAAAGGACGATAAAACCAGACGCATAATTTTTAAGGTTTTTAGGTTCGATCTGCAAAGTGTATCGCACTTACGCCTGCTTCGTAAAAATGTCTGCAGGTAAGTGCTGATATTGTCAGCGCATTTGATGCTTTTTGAGCAATGCCCTTAACTGATGGTAGGTCAGACCCAGCAGTTCAGCCGCCCGTTTCTGGTTATATTTCGCCGTCTTCAGGCTTTGCTCCAGCAGCTGTTTCTCCTGATCGTTCTGGAACTGGCGTAAATCAAGGGGGAGAGTAGGGAGATCGCCTGAAGACGCTGGTGTGGGTAGCGGCGCTGCGCTGCGCTGAAAAGGATCGATAATGATATTGTCCAGCTCCGTCTCGCTGCTGCCGTGACGATAGACGGAGCGCTCCACGACGTTTTTCAGTTCACGGATATTTCCCGGCCAGTGGTAAGCCAGCAGCGTCTCTTGCGCATAATCGCTGAAGCCGGGGAACAGCGGCAGTCCGAGCTCTCGGCACATCTGAATCGCAAACTGGTCTGCCAGCAGCATGATGTCGCTTCTGCGCTCGCGCAGGGGTGGAAGCTGAACGACGTCAAAGGCCAGGCGGTCAAGCAGGTCGGCACGGAATTTCTCCTCCGCCACCATCTCCGGCAGGTTGGCGTTCGTGGCGCACACCAGGCGTACGTTAACCTGCAGCGGCTGGCTGCCGCCGACGCGCTCCAGCTCGCCGTACTCAATCACGCGCAGCAGTTTTTCCTGCACCAGCATGGGCGCGGTGGCCAGCTCATCCAGAAACAGCGTACCGCCGTCGGCGCGCTCAAAGCGTCCGGGATGGCGTTTCTGGGCGCCGGTAAACGCCCCCGCTTCATGGCCGAAGAGCTCGGTGTCGAGCAGGTTTTCATTCAGCGCCGCGCAGTTAAGGGAAATGAAGGGGCCATCCCAGCGCCCGGAGAGGTAATGCAGACGGTTGGCTATCAGCTCTTTCCCCGTTCCGCGTTCACCGACGATCAGCACCGGTTTATTGAGCGGCGCCAGGCGAGAGACCTGTTCCAGCACTTCGAGAAAGCTGTTTGCTTCGCCGAGTAAATTGTCTTTGTATCCGGGCATGATGAAATTAACCACTCCTTAGCGATATTCACCAGGGAAGAATAGTCTGTTGCTGCGCAAAAATCAATCAGACTCTGAAAAATCAATAAGATAAAAACCTGGCATGATGTTTGTATTATCCGTACAGCAGGGCATCGCCCGATAACAGAACTATGAGGATTAGATTATGGGTATTTTTTCTCGTTTTGCCGACATCGTGAACGCCAACATCAACTCACTGCTTGAGAAAGCGGAAGATCCGCAGAAGCTGGTCCGCCTGATGATTCAGGAGATGGAAGACACGCTGGTTGAAGTGCGTTCAACCTCCGCCCGCGCGCTGGCGGAGAAAAAACAGCTTACGCGTCGTATTGAACAGGCAACCGCTCAGCTGAACGAATGGCAGGAAAAAGCGGAGCTGGCGCTGCGTAAAGACAAAGAGGATCTGGCCCGTGCGGCGCTGATCGAAAAACAGAAGCTGGCTGATATGGTCGCGACGCTCGAGCATGAAGTCACGCTGGTGGATGACACGCTCACCCGTATGAAGAAAGAGATTGGTGAGCTTGAAAATAAACTTAACGAAACCCGCGCGCGTCAGCAGGCGCTGACCCTGCGTCACCAGGCGGCAAGCTCTTCCCGCGACGTGCGTCGTCAGCTGGACAGCGGTAAGCTTGATGAAGCGATGGCGCGTTTTGAATCGTTTGAACGTCGTATCGACCACATGGAAGCGGAAGCCGAAAGCCACGGCATCGGCAAGCAGAAGTCGCTGGATCAACAGTTCGCCGATCTGAAGGCTGATGATGAAATCAGCGAGCAGCTGGCGGCACTGAAAGCCAAAATGAAGCAAGACAACCAATAATAATTCCTGCGGCACCTGAGCGTGCCGCATCATAAGACAAGGAGTACACATGAGCGCGCTTTTTCTGGCCATTCCCCTGACAATTTTCGTGCTGTTCGTTTTGCCGATTTGGCTATGGCTGCACTACAGCAACCGTTCTTCTCGGGGCGAACTCTCCCAGAGTGAACAACAGCGTCTGGTACAGCTCTCCGACGAGGCGAACAAAATGCGCGAACGCATTCAGGCGCTGGAAGCCATCCTGGATGCTGAGCATCCAAACTGGAGGGACCGTTAATGTCTGGACTGAATCTGAACAAAAAGTTGTGGCGAATTCCACAGCAGGGCATGGTGCGCGGCGTTTGTGCCGGGCTGGCTCACTATCTTGATGTCCCGGTAAAACTGGTCCGCGTGGTCGCGGTGCTATCGATCTTCTTTGGCCTGGCGTTTATTACCCTGGTGGCATATATCGTCCTGTCGTTTGTTCTTGACCCGATGCCCGAAGGAGAACTGGCTGCGGAGGGAGCCCCGACCAGCAGCGATCTTCTCAATGCCGTTGATGAGCAACTCGCCGCCGGTGAGAAGCGGCTACGGGAAATGGAACGCTATGTCACGTCGGATACCTTTACGCTGAGAAGTCGCTTTCGTCAGCTTTAAGAGAGAGATGAGATGAAACAACACTGGCAACAGGCCGGTCAGAAGGTAAAACCCGGCCTGAAAATCGCAGGTAAACTGGTCCTGCTGACCGCGTTACGGTTCGGCCCGGCAGGTGTGGCGGGTTGGGCGATCAAATCCGTTGCCCGCAAACCGGTCAGAATGGTGCTGGCCGTGGCGCTCGAACCGCTGCTGCAAAAGGTGGCAAAACGGCTATCTCGCCGCTACTTATCCCAATAATTCCTGCTGGCGTTAGCCCTTTCCCTGACGGGGGAGGGACTGGCGACGGTTAACCGCATTTCCTCTTTTCCCGGTTCTTTCTTTGCGGCAGCTCACAATATTGCGCTGAGCTGCTTTGCAATCACCTTTTTCTCCTTTCTGGTCCGTTGACAGATATTTTTCATGGGAGTAGATTGCCACTTCGTGGGACCGCTACCATGGAAAATGAAATGAATACAAAAATTAAAGAACTCATTAATCTTGTTTACGGGGAAACGTTTTCTGATGCCCATCTTAATGTGCTGCTGGAAAATATTGGAAATGCCGCTTCTGTTATTACGGAAAAACGTAAAACGGGTTGGGATGAAAAAGACGTTGTCCTGATTACCTATGCCGATCAGTTTTCAGCGAAAGGGGAGAAGGCGCTACCGGTGTTTACACGTTTTTATAACAGGTGG
Source organism: Enterobacter sp. R-1.6.2 (assembly GCF_035064085.1). Lineage (NCBI taxonomy): Bacteria > Pseudomonadati > Pseudomonadota > Gammaproteobacteria > Enterobacterales > Enterobacteriaceae > Enterobacter > Enterobacter sp. R-1.6.2. The sequence continues at coordinate 160,173 of NZ_JASEYI010000001.1, read as the reverse complement.
CTTTCTCGTTCTTTTTCTCATGTTCATCTCTTGCCTTTTTATCCATGGTCTTCGGACGACGGGTTTTCGGTTATTGATTATCACGAGGTTGCACCGGAAACCGGAACGTGGCGAGACGTTGCCGAATTAAAACAGTCAGCCAGTTTAATGTTCGATTTCGTATGCAACCATATGTCAGCCAAAAGCAAATGGTTCGCTAATTACCTGAAGCAAATGCCAGGATATGAAGATTTCTTTATTTCTGTCGATCCTGAAACAGACTTATCCGCGGTGACGCGTCCGCGTGCCTTACCGCTTCTTACACCTTTCACGCTGCATGACGGCAGCGTGCGTCACCTGTGGACCACCTTCAGCGAGGACCAGGTCGATCTCAATTTCGCCTCTCCGCAGGTGCTGATCGCGATGGTCGACGTGCTGCTGCATTACCTGATTGAAGGGGCGCGATACATTCGTCTGGATGCGGTGGGATTCATGTGGAAAATACCCGGAACAAACTGCATCCACCTTGAGCAAACCCACCAGCTCATCCAGCTTTTCCGCGCGATTACCGAGGCTGTCGCCCCTGGAACGGTGATTGTTACCGAGACGAACGTTCCGCATAAAGATAACGTTGCTTACTTCGGTGACGGCGAAAATGAAGCGCAGATGGTTTATCAGTTCTCTTTGCCCCCGCTGGTGCTGCATGCGGTGCATTCTCAGGACGTCCGGACGCTGAGCCAGTGGGCAGCGTCGCTGACGTTGCCTTCCACGAAAACCACCTGGTTTAACTTCCTGGCCTCGCATGACGGGATTGGTCTGAATCCGTTACGCGGAATTTTACCCGAGTCGGAAATCCTCTCGCTTGTGGAAAAACTTCAGGCTGAAGGGGCGTTGGTTAACTGGAAAAATAACCCGGATGGTACACGCAGTCCTTATGAAATTAATGTGACCTATCTGGATGCTTTAAGTACGCGTGACGGTCTTGATAGCGATCGGATTGCCCGGTTTATTCTGGCGCATGCCGTCCTTTTAAGCTTCCCCGGCGTGCCTGCGGTTTATATCCAGAGCATTCTCGGTTCCCGTAATGATTATGCAGGTGTTGAACGCCTGGGATATAACCGTGCGATTAATCGTGAGAAATACACGGCAGGGCAAATTGATAGCCTGCTTGAAGATAAAAATAGCCTGCGTTTTCAGATCTATTGCTCGTTAAGCCAGTTAATCGCGCTGCGTCGGGCGGAGAAAGCATTCCATCCTGACAGTGAAGCTTATTTCAGTGCGTCAGGTAAACATGTTTTAAAAATCGTTCGCGTGGCGGATTGTGGTGAGAAAGTAACGGCGCTGTTTAATTTCAGTGATGGCATTCAAACGGTAGAATCCGATATTCATTCCGGAACGGAATTGATTTCCGGGAAAGATATTACAGATAAAACGCTGACCCTATATCCATGGCAGGTGTTGTGGATTAAAGAAAACTAAAAAGGACCTTAAAAATGAAAATGCCCAGAATTGTGCTGATTTCAGCACTGGTTTCGTGCGCCTTGTTATCAGGGTGCAAGGACGACAAAAAGTCTGCTGTCACCATTGAGTTTATGCACTCGTCAGTCGAGCAGGAGCGCCAGGCGGTTATCACGAAGCTTATCGAAAAGTTCGAGAAAGAGAACCCCGGCATCACGGTGAAACAGGTGCCGGTCGAAGAGGATGCCTACAACACCAAGGTTATTACGCTCGCCAGAACGGGCGCGCTGCCAGAGGTGATTGAAGTCAGCCATGACTACGCGAAAGTCATGGACAAGGAACAGCTGCTGGATCGCAAAGCTATCGGCGAAGCCATTAAAGCGGTAGGCGAGGACACCTTCTATGACGGCATCTTGCGTGTTGTTCGTACGGAAGACGGTTCTGCCTGGACGGGTGTGCCAGTTAGCGCCTGGCTATCCGGCGTCTGGTATCACAAAGATGCGCTGGCTGCGGCGGGTATCCAGGAGCCGCATAACTGGGCGCAGCTGCTGAAAGCCAGCCAGAGCCTTAACGACCCGGCCAAAAAACATTACGGCATTGCGCTGCCCACCGCGGAAAGCGTGATGACGGAGCAGGCATTCTCCCAGTTTGCGCTTTCTGGCGGCGCGAACGTTTTTGATGCCAAAGGGAACGTCAACATCGATACCCCTGAAATGGCAAAAGCCCTGGCGTTTTATAAAGATCTGGCCGCGACCACCATGCCGGGTTCAAACGACGTCATGGAGATCAAAGATGCCTTCATGAACGGTTCTGCGCCGATGGCGGTTTACTCCACCTACATCCTTCCGGCGGTATTCCAGGACGGAAACCCTGCCAACCTGGGCTTCGTCGTCCCAACAGAAACCTCTTCTGCCGTTTACGGCATGGTCACGTCGCTGACGATTACCACCGGTCAAACCGAAGATGAGACCCAGGCGGCTGAAAAGTTTGTGACCTGGATGGAGCAGGCTCAAAACGCAACCGACTGGGTCATGATGTCGCCCGGCGCGGCACTGCCGGTGAACAAGCTGGTGGTGGGCACCGATACCTGGAAAAACAACGATGTGATTAAAGCGTTTGGGCAATTGCCTTACGAACTGATTGCGCAGTTCCCGAATGTGCAGGTGTTTGGCGCCGTGGGCGACAAAAATTTCACACGCATGGGCGACGTTACCGGGTCCGGCATCATCAGTTCCATGGTGCATAACGTCACGGTGGGGAAAAAAGATCTCAGCAACACGCTTAGTAACAGCCAGAAGCGTCTGACCGATCTGATTTCACAACGATAGGAGCGCTCTGCGGAAGGAAATTATGAAGACGTTGTTTTCTGGTCGTTCAGATATGCCTTTCGCCATGCTGCTGTTGGCCCCCAGCCTGATTTTGCTGGGGGGCCTGGTGGCCTGGCCAATGATTTCCAATATTGAAATCAGTTTCTTACGTCTGCCGCTTAACCCGCGCATTAGCGCTGTGTTTGTCGGGCTGGATAATTACATTCGCATTCTCAGTGATGCAGCATTCTGGCACTCGCTGTGGATGACGTTCTGGTACACCGCACTGGTGGTGATCGGCAGCACGGGGTTGGGGCTGGCGGTGGCGATCTTCTTTAACCGTGAATTCCGTCTGCGGAAAACGGCACGTTCACTGGTGATTTTATCCTACGTCACCCCGTCCATTTCGCTGGTGTTTGCATGGAAATACATGTTCAACAACGGCTACGGCATTGTGAACTATCTGGGCGTTGACCTGCTGCATCTGTATGACCAGGCGCCGCTGTGGTTCGACAATCCTGGCAGCAGCTTTGTACTGGTGGTGCTGTTCGCCATCTGGCGCTACTTCCCGTACGCGTTCATTTCGTTCCTCGCGATTTTGCAGACCATTGATAAGTCGCTGTATGAAGCGGCGGAAATGGACGGCGCGAATGCCTGGCAGCGTTTTCGAATCGTTACGCTGCCCGCGATTATGCCGGTGCTGGCAACGGTGGTGACGCTTCGCACTATCTGGATGTTCTACATGTTTGCGGATGTCTACCTGTTGACGACCAAGGTCGATATTTTGGGCGTCTATCTCTACAAAACCGCATTCGCTTTCAACGATTTGGGTAAGGCTGCGGCGATTTCTGTCGTGCTGTTCGTGATCATCTTCGCGGTGATTCTGCTGACCAGAAAAAGGGTAAACCTCAATGGCAACAAATAAACGCGCACTGAGCCGTATTGGTTTTTATCTCGGGCTGGCGGTGTTTCTGGTCATCACGCTATTCCCGTTCTTCGTGATGCTGATGACGTCGTTTAAGAGTGCGAAAGAGGCGATATCGCTTAACCCGACCATTTTGCCGCAGGCGTGGACGCTGCAGCATTACGTCGACATCTTTAATCCGCTGATTTTCCCGTTCGTGGACTATTTCAAAAACAGCATGATGGTGTCGCTGACCTCCTCGGTGATTGCCGTATTTCTCGGCACGCTGGGGGCTTACGCCTTGTCCAAACTGCGTTTTAAGGGCCGCACGACGATCAATGCGAGTTTCTACACCGTCTACATGTTCTCCGGGATATTGCTGGTGGTGCCGCTGTTCAAAATCATCACTGCCCTTGGGATCTACGACACCGAGCTGGCGCTGATTATCACCATGGTGACCCAAACGTTACCGACAGCGGTGTTCATGCTGCGCAGCTATTTCGACACCATCCCGGACGAAATCGAAGAAGCCGCGATGATGGACGGCCTTAACCGCCTGCAAATCATCTTTCGCATCACCGTGCCGCTGGCGATTTCCGGGCTCGTGTCGGTGTTTGTCTACTGCTTCATGGTGGCGTGGAACGACTATCTGTTTGCGTCCATTTTCCTGTCCAGCGCCAGCCATTTCACCTTGCCGGTTGGGCTGAACACGCTCTTTAGCACGCCAGATTATATCTGGGGTCGCATGATGGCGGCATCGCTGGTGACGGCGCTTCCGGTTGTCATCATGTACGCCCTGTCTGAACGTTTTATTAAAAGTGGTTTGACCGCCGGTGGCGTGAAGGGCTGAGGCGGCCAATTTTAACAAGGAGTCAGTCATGAAAAAATTAGTTGCGACAGCGCCTCGTGTAGCGGCGCTGGTGGAATATGAAGATCGTCCGGTTGCCGTCCATGAAGTGAAAATTCGCGCCCGCTTTGGCGCGCCGAAACACGGTACCGAAGTGGTGGATTTCCGCGCCGCCAGTCCGTTTATTGACGAAGAGTTCAACGCGGAGTGGCAGATGTTTACCCCGCGTGAAGAGGGGGCGGCCCGCGGGATCGAATTCGGTAAGTTCCAGCTGGGCAATATGATTGTTGGCGAGATTATCGAATGCGGTGCTGACGTCACGGAATACCAGATCGGCGACAGCGTCTGCTGCTACGCACCGCTGCAGGAAACGGTGATCGTTAACGCGGTAAATAACTATAAGCTGCGCAAAATGCCGCAGGGCGCCTCCTGGAAAAACGCCGTTTGCTACGATCCGGCGCAGTTCGCCATGAGCGGCGTGCGTGATGCCAACGTCCGCGTGGGCGACTTTGTTGTCGTGGTCGGTCTGGGAGCCATTGGGCAAATTGCGATCCAGCTGGCGAAAAAAGCCGGTGCGTCAATCGTCATCGGCGTCGACCCTATCGAACACCGCTGTGAGATTGCCCGCCGTCATGGGGCAGACCACTGTCTGAACCCAATCGGCACCGATGTCGGTCTGGAAATCAAAAAGCTGACCGGGAAGCAGGGCGCGGACGCGATCATCGAAACCAGCGGCTTTGCAGATGCGCTGCAGTCCGCGCTGCGCGGGCTCGCCTATGGCGGCACTATCTCCTACGTAGCCTTCGCGAAACCGTTCGCGGAAGGCTTTAACCTCGGCCGCGAAGCGCATTTCAATAACGCGAAGATTGTCTTCTCCCGCGCCTGTAGCGAACCCAACCCGGATTACCCGCGCTGGAACCGTAAACGTATTGAAGAGACCTGCTGGGAACTGCTGATGAACGGCTATCTAAATTGTGAAGATCTCATCGACCCGGTCGTCACCTTCACCACCAGCCCGGAAAGCTACATGAAGTATGTCGATCAGCACCCGGAACTGAGCATCAAAATGGGCGTCACTTTTTAAGCTAAGGAAAGCAAAACATGAAAATCGCAACACAAAATCAGGCCTTTTTCCCGGTCAGTATCATGGAGAAATTCCAGTACATCAAAGCGATGGGTTTTGATGGCTACGAAATTGACGGCAAGCTGCTGGTGGAAAACCTCGCCGAGGTAAAAGCGGCGATTAAGGCCACCGGTCTGCCGGTGACGACGGCCTGCGGCGGATACGATGGCTGGATTGGCGACTTCATCGAAGAACGTCGTCTGAACGGGTTACAGGAGATTGAACGTATCCTGGAAGCGCTGGCTGAAGTGGGCGGCAAGGGCATTATCGTGCCTGCTGCCTGGGGAATGTTTACCTTCCGTCTGCCGCCAATGACCTCTCCACGCAGCCTGGACGGTGACCGCAAAGCCGTAAGCGCCTCCCTGCGCTGGCTGGATGAGGTAGCGGCGCGCACCGGAACGACCGTCTACCTGGAACCGCTGAACCGCTATCAGGATCATATGATCAACACCCTGGCTGACGCGCGTCGCTATATCGAAGAGAACGGCCTGAAGCACGTGCAGATCATCGGCGATTTCTATCATATGAACATCGAAGAAGACTCGCTGACGGATGCGCTGCATCAGCACCGCGATCTGCTGGGCCATGTGCACATCGCAGATAACCACCGCTACCAGCCGGGCAGCGGCAGCCTCGATTTTGCCAGCCTTTTCGATCGGCTGCGTGCTGATAACTACCGGGGTTACGTGGTGTATGAGTGCCGTGTTCGCGCCGAGGATCCGGCTCAGGCATACCGGGACTCGCTCACTTACTTGCGTAAATGCTAAGGATGTCGAGCGTGATGAGTGCTTCTACACCTTCGCCTCTGCGCGTCGCCATCATTGGCGCCGGGCAGGTCGCGGATAAAGTGCATGCCTCGTATTACGCCACGCGCAGTGATGTTCAGATGGTGGCTGTCATGGACAGCCATCCTGAACAGGCTCGGGCGTTTGCGGAACGTCATGGTATTCCCTCGGTATGGCAGGTTGCGCGAGAGATGCTTGAGGCGGTTAAGCCGGATGTGGTAAGCGTCTGTTCGCCTAACCGGTTCCATTTCGGGCACGTCATGGTCGCGCTGGAAGCAGGCTGCCATGTGATGTGTGAAAAACCGCCAGCTATGACGCCGCAGGAGGCAGATCGGATGCGCATGGCCGCGCGCAAGGCAGGAAAAGTGCTGGCGTATGATTTTCACCATCGTTTTGCTCTTGATACGCAACTGCTGCGTGAAGCTGTGATAAAGGGGGAACTGGGCGAAATTTATTACACCACGGCGCAGGCGTTACGCCGCTGCGGGGTTCCCGGCTGGGGCGTCTTTACCAACAAAACGCTTCAGGGCGGTGGGCCGCTGATTGATATCGGCATCCATATGCTCGATGCCGCGATGTACGTGCTGGGGTTCCCGGCGGTAAAAAAGGTGACGGCACACAGCTTCCAGAGGCTGGGAAATCGTAAAAGCAGCGGCCAGTTTGGCGAGTGGGATCCCACGCAGTTTACCGTTGAAGATGCCCTGTTTGGCACCATTGAATTTTGCAACGGCGGCATTCTGCGTCTGGACACGTCGTTTGCGCTCAATATCCGTGAACAATCCATCATGAACGTCGCATTCTGCGGCGAAAAGGCTGGCGCCATGCTGTTCCCGGCGCACATCTACAACGACGAAGCCGGTACTTTAGTCACCCTCACGCAGCGTGAAGAGGCTGACGATCGGCGTCATATGCGCAGTATGGATGCCTTCGTACGGCATGTGCAGGGAGAACCCGTCATGATCGCTGATGCGGAGCAGGGGCTGGTTATCCAGCAGCTCGTCGCCGCGCTGTATGAATCAGCAGAAACAGGGGAAAGCGTGACGTTATGCTAAACGTGTCTGTATTAACCGACCCGGGCTTTTGTCCACACAGCCTGAATAAATACGCCTCCATCATGGCCTGCGGTAATGGCTACATGGGGATCCGCGCTGCGCACGAAGAAGATTACACCCAGCAAACCAGAGGCATGTATCTTGCGGGCCTCTATCATCGTGCTGGTCGCAACGAGACCACTGAGCTGATCAATCTGCCGGATATCATCGGTATCGATGTTGAGCTGGATGGCTTCAATTTCACGCTCCTGTCAGGCGAAATCCTCGAGTGGCAGCGCGAGCTGGCGTTTGCTAATGGCGAGCTTCGTCGCAGCGTCGTCTGGCGCTCGCCTGACGGGAAACGCTATCGTCTGGAGAGCCGTCGTTTTGTGTCGCTGGACCAGTTGCCCTTAGTGGCCATGCAGCTTTCGATTACACCGCTCGATACCGCCACGCAGGCCGTGGTGCAAACCGGCATTGACGCAACGCAAACGAACAGCGGCAGACAGCATCTGGATGAAATGTCGGTCAGAGTGTTCGACCAGCAATATATGCAGGGCGTGTATGAAACGCAGGACCGCGCGTCTGAGATTGTTGTTTCAGCATATTGTCAGCTCTCCGCGAAGAGCGATAGCTGTTTCACCGCCAAAAATCGTCGTCTCAGCGTTCATCATTCGCTGACGATTGCTAAGGGTGACACTGTCACGCTTGAAAAAATCGTCTGGGTGGCACATCGCAGTGATAAAGCACTGTCGCAGGCCTCGTTCGCCCGAAACGCGCTGGCCGATCTTAAGGTCTGTGCGGCAAGAGGCTACGACGCCTTGCTTGAGAGTTCGGCGTGTGCCTGGCAAGAGGTCTGGTGCGATGCTCGGGTGGAGGTGGAGTCTACGGAACATCAGGATCAGATGGCGCTGGATTACGCCGTCTGGCATTTGACGACCATGACGCCAGCCCATGATGAGCGAAGCAGTATCGCCGCCAAAGGGCTGACGGGCGAGGGGTATAAAGGCCACGTCTTCTGGGATACCGAAATTTTCCTGCTGCCTTTCCATCTCTTCACGCGACCTCAAATCGCTCGTAGCCTGCTGCGCTATCGTTGGCTCAACCTGGCCGGGGCGCGGGAAAAAGCCCGTCGCAACGGCTGGCCCGGCGCGTTGTTCCCATGGGAAAGCGCCGCCAGCGGGCTGGAAGAGACGCCGGAGTTCGCGGCTATCAACATCCGAACCGGCACGCGCCAGAAGGTGGCCTCCGCGCTGGCGGAACACCACATCGTGGCGGACATTGCCTGGGCCGTCGTCGCTTACTGGCAGGCGACGCAGGATGAGACCTTTATGCGAAACGAAGGCCTGACGCTGCTGATGGAAACCGCCGCGTTCTGGATGGGCCGCGCGACGGAAATTAATGGTCGTCTCGAAATCCATGACGTTATCGGACCGGACGAATACACCGAGCATGTGAACAACAACGCGTATACCAACTATCTGGCCTGGCACAACGTCGCCTGCGCTCGCCAGTTTATGGCGATGTTTGGGCGCGAGGATGAAGGTTTTACGCAGAAAGCGACACGGTTCCTGACGTGCTTATGGCTGCCGGAGGCCAATCCAGACGGTGTGATCCCGCAGGATGATACCTTCATGGCCAAACCGGCCATCGATCTCAGCCGCTACAAAGCCAAAGCGGGTAAGCAGACCATTCTGCTCGATTATTCCCGCGCGGAAGTCAACGACATGCAGATCCTTAAGCAGGCTGATGTGGTGATGCTTACCTACCTGTTGCCGGAGCGGTTTACCCCGCAGCAGTGTGCCGCCAATCTGGCGTTCTATGAGCCCCGCACGATCCATGACTCTTCGCTGAGCAAGGCCATTCACGGCATTGTGACTGCCCGCTGTGGTGACGTCGAAGGTGCCTACGCCTTCTGGCGCGATGGCGTCGCCATCGATCTTGGGGACGACCCGCACAGCTGCGATGACGGAATTCACGCCGCTGCGACCGGCGCTATCTGGTCCGGCGTCATTCAGGGCTTTGCCGGTATGCAGATAGTGGATGGGGAGCTGCATCTTTCGCCCAGGTTGCCGGCCCACTGGCGAAGACTGGCATTCCCGCTGCGCTGGCGGAATGTAACGCTGCACTTCACCTGTGAAAACGAGGTGTTAACCATTGAAGCTTCGGCACCTTCCATGCTGACGCTGTGGGGCAAGACGCTACACGTATCGGGGCGGACAGTTTGCGCTTATAAGGATTTTCTTGCACCTGTTAATGGGACCGCTACCACGGAGGGGCGCCATGACGCTTAAGGCGGTTGTATTCGATCTGGACGGTGTGATCACCGATACCGCACACCTCCATTTTCTGGCCTGGCGTGCAGTGGCGGATGAAATCGGCATCACCTTCGACGAAGTGTTTAACGAACAGCTGAAGGGCATTAGCCGCATGGATTCCCTGCAGCGCATCCTGAAGCATGGCGGGAAAGAGGGGATGTTCAGCCATGAGCAGTGCCTCGCGCTGGCGACGAAAAAGAACGCGCTCTATGTCCAGTCTCTGGCGTCGCTGACGGAGGATTCACTGCTTCCCGGTATTCGCGACGTGCTGGCGGATATCCGTGCGGCGAAGGTCAAAATTGGGCTCGCCTCCGTTTCCCTGAATGCCCCGGGGATCCTGCACGCGCTGGGCATTCATCAGGCCTTCGATTTTTGTGCCGATGCTTCCCGTATTCGCCGCTCAAAACCAGACCCGGAGATTTTCCTTGCTGCCTGTGCAGGCCTGAATGTGCGTCCTGGCGCGGCTATAGGTATCGAAGATGCACCTGCAGGCGTTGAGGCGATCAACGCGGCGGGAATGCTATCGGTTGGGATTGGATCTGGCCTGAACCATGCGGGTTTACAACTTCATTCAACGCGGGAACTGACCTGGAAATGCCTGACCGAGTTTTGGGCATCCCGGACGTATTGATAAGGAATTAACAATGGCTCAACTGTCCCTGAAACACATTCAGAAAATCTATGATAACCAGGTCCACGTGGTTAAGGATTTCAGCCTCGAAATCGAAGACAAGGAGTTCATCGTCTTCGTTGGGCCTTCGGGCTGTGGTAAATCCACGACGCTGCGCATGATTGCCGGTCTGGAGGAGATCAGCGCGGGTGAACTGATTATTGACGGGGTGTGCATGAATGACGTGCCCGCCAAGTCACGCGATATCGCGATGGTGTTCCAGAACTATGCGCTTTATCCGCATATGACGGTCTACGACAACATGGCGTTCGGCCTGAAGATGCAAAAAATTGCGCCTGTGGTTATCGACGAGCGCGTTAACTGGGCGGCACAGATCCTCGGATTACGCGAGTACCTCAAGCGTAAACCGGGCGCGCTGTCCGGCGGCCAGCGACAGCGCGTGGCGTTGGGCAGGGCGATCGTGCGCGAAGCGGGCGTGTTCCTGATGGATGAACCGCTCTCCAACCTTGATGCCAAGCTTCGCGTGCAGATGCGGGCTGAAATCAGCAAGTTGCACCAGAAGCTCAACACCACGATGATTTACGTGACCCACGACCAGACGGAAGCCATGACGATGGCGACCCGCATCGTGATCTTAAAAGACGGCATTATTCAGCAGGTCGGCGCTCCGAAGCAGGTATACAACGAACCGGCAAACATGTTTGTTGCTGGGTTTATTGGATCGCCAGCCATGAACTTTATTCGCGGTGCTATCGACGATCGCTATTTCGTCACGGAAACGCTGCGTCTGGCGATCCCGGAAGACAAGCTCGCTTCACTGAATGCCGCAGGGTATCAGCGCAAAGCGGTGGTGTTTGGGATCCGCCCGGAAGATATTCTCACTCTGCAGAGCAGTGGTAAAAATATCGCGGCGAAAGTCAGCGTAGCCGAACTGACCGGCGCAGAATTTATGCTTTACGCCACCGTTGGCGGTCATGAGCTGGTGGTTCGCGCTGGCGCGGCGAATGATTATGCCGCAGGGGATAATATCAATATCCAGTTCGATATGAATAAGTGCCATTTCTTCGACGCTGAAACCGAAGCGGCTATTAGATAAGAAAGGTGTTCGCCGGAAATGCAAATTTCCGGTTTTTTTGTTTGTTACTTATAAAGGGAAAATTAAATGAGTACTCTACTAAGAAGTGCTGCGCTCGTTCTGTGCGCAGGAGTTAGCTGTGCACAAGCATCAGAAGCAGCTAAACAGTGGGAATTTAATATTGGCGCAATGTATGAAATCGAAAACGTTGAGGGGCAGGGCGACGATAAAGATGGATTATATGAACCTTCCGTATGGTTTAATGCAACCTGGGATGCGTGGACTATTTCGCTGGCGATGTATCAGGAGGGGCCGGTTGATTACAGCAGTATGACCCGTGGAACCTATTTCGATCGTCCTGAATTTCAATTACGCTATCGCTTTATCGGAACCGATAATTTCACCTTCGGTCTGACCGGCGGTTTCCGTAATTATGGTTATCACTTTAAAGATGAGCACGGTGCCAAAGACGGCAGCGCTAATATGCAGCGCTACAAAGTTCAGCCTGACTGGGATATTAAATTAACCGACGACTGGCGTTTTGGCGGCTGGTTTGCCATGTATCAGTTTGCTAACGATCTGCAAAAAACCGGCTATGCTGACAGCCGCGTTGAAACCGAAACGGGCTTTACCTGGACCATTAACGAAACCTTTGCGGCTAAAGTGAATTATTATTTAGAGCGCGGCTTCAATATGGACAGTTCCCGTAATAACGGCGAGTTTTCTACTCAGGAAATTCGTGCCTATCTGCCCATTTCGTTAGGCCAGACCACCTTAACGCCTTATACCCGCCTGGGGCTCGATCGCTGGTCGAACTGGGACTGGCAGGACGATCCTGAGCGTGAAGGACACGATTTCAACCGACTCGGTCTCCTCTACGCTTACGATTTCAACAATGGTTTATCCATGACGCTGGAATACGCGTATGAGTGGGAAAACCACGATGAAGGCGAGAGCGACCGCTTCCACTATGCGGGGGTTGGCGTAAACTACGCGTTCTGACCGACTGCACGCCAGGGGCACTTCGCCCCTGGCTTTAGCGAAGGGAAGCAGCCAACAAAAAGTGGGTATCAACCAGCACTTTTTGCGGGGCGGGATGACCCGCAATACGCCTGAAAAGAAGATCGCAGCTCTCTTCCCCCAGCTTTCGGGTGGGGATATCAAAGCCGCCAGGTGCGGGCGTTAAAATGAGAGACAGCATCGGGTCACTGTATCCGGCTATCACCACCTGCTCCGGAATCATCAGGTTCAACTCATCCGCCGCGCGATAGAGGCTAAGTAACTTCATGCTGTCGGTAGCGAATACTGCATCAGGCGGCGTGGGTGAAGACAACAATTCCAGCGCTGCCGTAAGCGCACTCTCATGGGTATAACCGCCATCCCTGATCCAGTCCGGGTTAAGGGCAATATGGTGCTTTTCCAGACTGGCTTTATAGCCCGCAAGGCGATCGATCGAAACATGATAATCAAGCGGGGCATGCAGACAGGCAATTTTACGGCGTCCGTTTTTAATAAAGGTTTCGGTCAGCGTGGCGCTGTCATGGAAATTATCCGTGTCGACGGAATAGATATTTTGATACTCACCTTCCACTTTACCGATAACCACTACCGGTACGCCATACGCATCCAGAGTGGTGAAAAAGGATTCATTTGCCGGTGAGCTCAGCATAATGATCCCTTTGATCATCTTCTGTTTTATTTTACTCACGCATTTCAGCAGATCGTCTTCGCTGCTTTTTGACGTTTGTAAAATAACGTCAAATCCTTCTTCTTCCGCTTTTGCCGTAATGGCATGCAGGACATCGGAGAAAAAAGGATTACCGGCAGTGGTTTTGGTTGAACGGGTCGAAATAACCATAATGGCATCGAAGCCTGAAGAGGTCAGGGCGCGGGCCAGTTTGTTGGGCTGATAATTTAATTCGTCAATCGCCTTCAGCACTTTTTCACGCGCTTCGGGAGAAATATTCGTTTGTTTATTCAGAACGCGGGAAACGGTTGATTTCGATACGCCCGCAACCCGTGCGATATCATAGATGGTGGGTGACATACACCTTACTCACTCCGGACTGACAGCAATACCGTTCATCTTACTGGAGAGAAAACGGCAATAGCAATAAATAAGAATTGATAATCAACGATCTGCCCCCATTTATTGTATTCTGAAGCCATGCATTCAAGGCTTCCAGGCAAAGAAGGACGGCGATGAAGCGACTTAAAAACGAAATCAATTCACTGGTGAACCGCGGCGTTGACCGTCATCTGCGTCTGGCCGTGACGGGGCTGAGCCGCAGCGGTAAGACGGCGTTTATCACCGCGATGGTGAACCAGCTCCTGAACCTGCACGCCGGGGCGCGTCTGCCGCTGCTCAGCGCGGTGCGGGAAGAACGCCTGCTGGGCGTGAAGCGCGTTCCTCAGCGTGATTTTGGGATTCCACGTTTTACCTATGACGAAGGGCTGGCGCAGCTCTATGGCGATCCGCCCATGTGGCCGACGCCGACGCGAGGGGTGAGTGAAATTCGCCTCGCGCTCCGCTTTCGCTCCAATGAATCCCTGATGCGCCACTTCAAGGATACTTCTACGCTGTACCTTGAAATCGTCGATTACCCCGGTGAATGGTTGCTCGACCTGCCGATGCTGGCGCAGGATTACCTCAGCTGGTCCCGCCAGATGACGGGCTTGTTGCAGGGGCAGCGCGCCGGGTGGTCGGCCAAATGGCGACAGCTGTGCGAAGGCCTGGACCCGCTTGCGCCGGCCGATGAAAACCGTCTGGCGGCCATTGCCGAAGCCTGGACGGCGTATCTGCACCAGTGCAAGCAGGAAGGGTTGCACTTCATTCAGCCGGGTCGCTTTGTCCTGCCGGGTGATTTAGCGGGCGCGCCTGCGCTTCAGTTCTTCCCCTGGCCGGACGTGGACGGGGTGGGCGAGTCGAAGCTGGCGCAGGCCGACAGGCACACTAACGCCGGGATGCTGCGCGAGCGTTACAATTACTACTGTGAAAAAGTGGTCAAGGGATTCTATAAAAACCACTTTTTGCGATTTGACCGTCAGATTGTGCTGGTGGATTGTCTGCAGCCGCTCAACAGCGGGCCGCAGGCCTTCAACGATATGCGCCTGGCGCTGACGCAGCTGATGCAAAGTTTTCACTACGGGCAGCGGACGCTGTTTCGCCGTCTGTTCTCACCGGTGATCGATAAACTGCTCTTTGCGGCCACCAAGGCCGATCACGTCACGGTCGACCAGCATGCCAATATGGTATCGCTGCTGCAGCAGCTGGTGCAGGACGCCTGGCAAAACGCCGCCTTCGAAGGGATCGGCATGGATTGCCTTGGGCTTGCGTCCGTGCAGGCAACGCAAAGCGGGCTGATTGATCTTAACGGCGAGCAAATACCGGCATTACGCGGGAACCGGCTCAGCGACGGTGAACCGCTTACCGTCTATCCGGGCGAAGTGCCTGCGCGGCTGCCGGGTCAGGCCTTCTGGCAGAATCAGGGTTTCCAGTTTGAAGCCTTCCGCCCGCAGGCAATGAGCGTCGATAGGCCATTACCACACATCCGTCTGGATGCGGCGCTGGAGTTTTTGATTGGAGATAAATTGCGATGACGGAACCGTTAAAACCGCGCATAGACTTTACCGGAACGCTTGAGCAGGATCCTCAGGAGGCGTTCAAAACCGCGCAGACGTTCAGCGGCACGCAGGCTGATAACTTTGCTCCGGCCCTGACAGAGGAGCCCGGCGTCGAGGAAGGTCCGGCAGAGGCGGTTGTGGAAGCCGCCCTGCGTCCAAAACGCAGCCTGTGGCGCAGGATGGTCACCGCCGGTCTGGCGCTGTTTGGCGTAAGCGTGGTTGGGCAGGGCGTGCAGTGGACGATGAATGCCTGGCAAACTCAGGACTGGGTCGCGCTGGGCGGATGTGCCGCGGGCGCGCTGATTGTGGGGGCGGGCATCGGGTCGGTTGCCACCGAGTGGCGGCGGCTCTGGCGTTTGCGCCAGCGCGCGCACGAGCGTGATGAAGCGCGGGATCTGCTCCACAGTCACGGCACCGGTAAAGGCCGCGCGTTCTGTGAAAAGCTGGCCAGCCAGGCGGGAATCGATCAGTCGCATCCGGCGCTTCAGCGCTGGTATGCCGCCATCCATGAAACACAGAATGACCGGGAAGTGGTGACGCTCTACTCCCATATGGTTCAGCCGGTACTGGATGCCCAGGCGCGACGCGAGATCAGCCGTTCTGCGGCGGAATCCACCCTGATGATTGCCGTCAGCCCGCTGGCGCTGGTCGATATGGCTTTTATCGCCTGGCGTAACCTGCGCCTGATCAACCGTATCGCGAACCTTTACGGCATAGAGCTGGGTTACTACAGTCGACTCCGGCTGTTCAAGCTGGTCCTGCTCAATATCGCGTTTGCCGGGGCGAGTGAACTGGTGCGCGAAGTCGGAATGGACTGGATGTCGCAGGATCTGGCGGCGCGTCTTTCCGCTCGTGCCGCGCAGGGTATCGGCGCGGGATTATTGACCGCGCGTTTGGGGATTAAAGCGATGGAAGTCTGCCGTCCGCTGCCGTGGATTGATGGCGATAAGCCCCGGCTGGGGGATTTCAGGCGCGAGCTGATCGGCCAGCTTAAAGAGACGCTCAATAAAAAACCGGCTCCGTGAGGTTTTGTTCACTTATCGTGCTGGCTGTCAATATTTGTTGACAGCCATCTTCCCGATCACCGTGTTCTGGCATATCATTTTACTGTTATTGGCTTAAAACGGTGAATTTCCCATGCGTCTTGAAGTCTTCTGTGAAGACCGTCTCGGTCTGACCCGCGAGTTACTCGATCTTCTTGTTTTACGTAGCATTGATTTACGTGGCATTGAGATCGATCCTGTCGGGCGAATTTACCTCAATTTTGCCGAAATTGAATTTAATACCTTCAGCAGCCTGATGGCGGAAATCCGCCGTATCGCTGGCGTTACGGATGTACGCACCATTCCCTGGATGCCCTCTGAGCGTGAGCATCTGGCGCTGAGCGCGCTGCTGGAAGCGATGCCTGAGCCGTTCCTCTCCCTGGATTTGAAAAGCAAAGTTGAGCGCGTTAACCACGCGAGCTGCCAGCTTTTCGCGCAGAGCCAGGAGAAGCTCAGCAATCATAACGCCGCGCAGCTGATCCCCGGCTTTAACTTCCAGCGCTGGCTGGACAGCAATCCGCAGAACACGCTTAGCGAGCATGTGGTGATTAACGGGCAAAATTTCCTGATGGAGATCACGCCGGTCTATCTGAAAGGGGAAGGGAATACCCGCGTGTTGACCGGGGCGGTGATTATGCTGCGCTCAACGTTACGCATGGGGCGCCAGCTGCAAAACCTCTCCAGTCAGGATGTCGGCGCGTTCAGCCAGATTATTGCCGTCAGCCCGAAAATGCGTCATGTGGTTGACCAGGCGCGCAAGCTCGCAAGCCTGACCGCGCCGCTGCTGATTACCGGGGATACCGGCACCGGGAAAGACCTGCTGGCTCACGCCGTGCATCTGGCGAGCCCGCGTGCGGCTAAGCCTTATCTGGCACTTAACTGCGCCTCTATTCCGGAAGACGCCGTTGAAAGCGAGCTGTTTGGCCACGCGCCGGAAGGCAAGAAGGGGTTCTTCGAGCAGGCTAACGGTGGCTCCGTGCTGCTGGACGAAATCGGCGAAATGTCGCCGCGCATGCAGGCTAAGCTGCTGCGTTTCCTGAACGACGGAACCTTCCGCCGCGTCGGTGAGGATCACGAAGTGCATGTGGACGTGCGCGTCATTTGCGCCACCCAGAAAAACCTGGTGGAACTGGTGCAAAAGGGGATCTTCCGCGAAGATCTCTATTACCGCCTCAACGTCCTGACGCTGAATATTCCCCCGCTGCGCGATTGCCCGCAGGACATCATGCCGCTCACGGAGCTGTTCGTCGCCCGCTTTGCCGACGAGCAGGGAGTGCCGCGTCCGAAGCTGTCTGCCGATCTCGGCACGGTGCTCATGCGCTACGGCTGGCCGGGCAACATTCGTCAGCTTAAAAACGCCGTTTATCGTGCGCTGACCCAGCTGGAAGGCTATGAACTGCGTCCGCAGGATATTCTGTTGCCTGATTACGACGCGGGGACGGTATCGGTTGGCGAAGAGGCGATGGAAGGTTCGCTGGACGATATCACCAGCCGTTTTGAGCGTTCAGTGCTGACGCAGCTGTACCGCAGCTATCCCAGCACCCGCAAGCTGGCAAAACGCCTTGGCGTCTCGCATACCGCGATCGCGAACAAGCTGCGTGAGTACGGTTTGAATCATAAGAAAGGCGACGAATAACAAAAAGCCTCTGTAAAGAGGCTTTTTACTTTGCGTTTATTCCTTCGCCATCGGCGTGTTAACGATTTCTGTTTTTGTCTCTCCCTGAATCGATGCAATCCTGTTTTCGACCTCTTTCACCTGCTGCGGGCTGTGCAGCAGGGTATAGGTCAGGTCAAACTGCGCGCTGGCACCGGGCTGCAGCTGCTTAACCCGCTTCTGCTCGCGTTCAATCGTAACGGGGTAGGCGTAGCTGGTGCCTGGCTCAATGCCCGTGACGTAGCCCTGCTTCAGCGTGTCGGTGTTCTTCCATAAGGTCAGCACGGGCAGCTGGCGGGTATCAAACTGGATTGACGCGCCTTTATCTCCGGCTTTATTGACCACCGCCGCAAGCGTTTCGTGGTTATTGTCCGCGAGCGGTTTAATGTTAAAGACCATCTCATCAAAGCCTTTTGTCGGCCCGGCATAGGTTTGCCAGTTGTTAACCCCCGCTTTGGCGTAGTCATTGAACGGGCTCACGCTCGCCGCCGGCGCAAGGAAACGGGCGCCTTCTTCGAGGATCGGCGTGCCGAAGTTGCTGTGATAGATGATTTGGTAATCGTGAGGGTAATCCGCATGGTTGGTCAGAACATCGTGCAGGCTGAACTGGTTAGTTCCGGGAACGTAGCGCAGTTCGGTCATGGTTTGCAGATCCGATTTTTTAAACGTGCTCTCTTTGATCAAACCCCGAACGCGGATTTCATGCGGGGCGGCATCGGCGATTTCAACCTCGACCTGCGAAACGGGGGTATTACCGGCCCTGCCGTGCAGGGTGTAAATTTGCCCGTCAGCGGTAACCGGGTGTCCTGTCCACTCATAGCCACAGCGCACCATCATCTCGTTGAAACCATCCAGCCAGCCGAGACCGTTGCGGCTCTCAAGATTGATATATGCAGGATTAACGACCTCTTTAACGGGCGAATTCCACCCCAGTCGGGTGCCAAAGCCTTCTACATGCAGAAGGTTCATCCCGCGGGTCGGGCTCAGGGTGATGGTGAGGCCATCTTTGCTGCTAATAATGATGACTTTGCTGCCTTCCTGTTTACCACCGTGTAAGACTTTTTGCTCAATGCTGAACGTTTGGTCTTTAACTTTCAGCTCATCACTGGAAATCTTCCAGTTTCCTTTCTCTACGCTGCTTTCAGCGCTTGTCAGCACCCAGGTTTTGGCCGCTGCATGGCCAGAAATCAGTACCGCAAGGAGCGTAAAAGCGAATTTAATTTTCATATTTTATCCTTTTTGCTGAAACGATTATTTTCTTTCGTAAGCAAATCTAATGTTTAGGCAAAAAGGGAAATGTGATGTGCTTCACTGCGGTCGAAAATAGAGAATTTTAACGATTATTATGCGTTATTGATCACGTTAATGTTACGCGTCGACGTTTTTATTGCATGACTAATGTGATTTGTGAGCATTTATGCTTTAACGATTCAGCTTTATTATAATAAAAAACCCCGCCGCGGCGAGGTTGAGAATAAGTTGTATAGAATGCTAAGTACTTATTATGCTTTCAGCACGTCCAGCGCGGCAGTGTAGTCCGGCTCGGTGGTGATTTCGTTAACCAGTTCGCTGAAGACAACGGTGTCGTTTTCATCCAGAACCAGTACGGCACGTGCTGCCAGACCTTTCAGTGGGCCTTCCGCGATGCTGACGCCGTATTTCTCGAGGAAATCTGCGCTGCGCAGGGTGGAGAGGGTGATAACGTTGCTCAGGCCTTCAGCACCGCAGAAACGGGACTGGGCAAACGGCAGGTCAGCGGAAATGCACAGCACAACGGTGTTGTCCATTTCAGTCGCCAGCTGGTTGAATTTACGCACGGACGCGGCACAAACGCCGGTATCAATGCTTGGGAAAATGTTCAGTACTTTGCGTTTACCCGCAAACTGAGCCAGTGTGACGTCAGACAGATCTTTAGCCACCAGAGTAAAAGCCTGCGCTTTGCTGCCAGCCTGCGGAATGGAACCTGCAACAGCAACCGGGTTGCCCTGGAAATGAACGAGTTGTGACATAGATATCTTCCTGTTTACATATAGTTAACGTCGGGGCTAGTGTATGCCATCAGCGGATAACACGGCAAACCAAATTTTTCGCCTTTCCGGGCCGCAAGGAGTCAGTGATGAGAAGCGTTAAGGTCTATGAAGAAGCCTGGCCATTGCATACCCCGTTTGTGATCTCCCGCGGCAGTCGAAGTGAAGCCAGCGTGGTCGTGGTTGAAATCGAAGAAGAGGGGGTTAAAGGTGTCGGGGAATGTACGCCTTACCCGCGCTATGGAGAAAGTCCTGCGTCGGTGATGGCGCATATCATGACCCTGGTGCCTGACCTGCAAAAAGGGCTCACGCGCGAGGCGTTACAGCAGCGTTTACCCGCCGGGGCTGCGCGCAACGCCATCGACTGTGCGCTCTGGAGCCTTGAGGCCGCCAGGCAGCAACAATCGCTGACGTCCTTGCTGGGGGTGGCGCTGCCGGAGTCCGTCGTGACGGCGCAAACGGTCGTGATTGGTGAGCCGGAGCAGATGGCTGCCAGCGCAAAAGCGCTCTATGACGCAGGGGCCACGCTGTTAAAAGTGAAGCTCGACGATCGCCTGATCAGCGAGCGGATGGTCGCCATTCGCTCGGCGGTTCCCTCGGCCACGCTGATTGTTGACGCCAACGAGTCGTGGCATCCCGAGGGGCTTGCCGCCCGATGCCAGCTGCTGGCTGACCTGGGCGTGGCGATGCTGGAACAGCCTCTGCCAGCGAAGGATGATGCGGCGCTGAAGAATTTTATCCATCCGCTGCCCGTCTGTGCGGATGAAAGCTGTCATACCCGCGAGAATTTGAGCGCGCTTAAGGGCAGCTATGAGATGGTCAATATCAAGCTCGACAAGACCGGCGGGCTGACAGAAGCGCTGGCCCTGGCGGCGGAAGCGCAGGCGCAGGGCTTTTCCCTGATGCTGGGATGCATGCTCTGCACATCCCGGGCGATCGGCGCTGCGCTACCGCTGGTCAATCAGGTCCGTTTCGCCGATCTGGATGGCCCGACGTGGCTGGCGGTTGACGTTTCACCGGCGCTTAATTTTACCAGCGGCGTGCTTCATCTTTGAGGCTGCCAGCGCAGTAGCTCCATCATCGCGTTTAAGTATTTTTCGCTGGCTTCGTCGGAGGAAATTGGCGGAAATTCAGCGGTGATGCAGGGCAGGCTCAAATCGGCGCACCAGCTACCGAAGGATCCGGGTGTTTCATAGCCGACGCTGGTGACGAGCGGCAGGGCGAAAGCCTGCGCCAGCCACGCGCCCAGGCCGGAGTGACGCGGATCTTCAATGCAGGCCAGCGGATCGTGGAAGGAGACAACCCAGGCGGGGTGGATCTTATGGATAAGCTGGCACAGCGCCTGCGTTTCCGGCTCCGAGCCAGGCTTGTCTCCCGTCAGCAGCACCACGTCCCGCTCCTCGGCGGAGCTGTTCCAGCGATAAACCGTTTCTCCGGCGCGCCAGTTTGCCGCCGGGAAATTACGGTTCAGGTCAACGCCCCTCGCATTAGCCCGTAATCCAAGCTGACAGCCGTCCGGATTGACGGCAAGAATCACGTGGTGACGGCGCAATGAAGGCGTCAGCGTCCGCAGCGCGCAGGAAAGCGTGACGATGGACGAGTTCTCGTCTCCGTGCGTGCCGGCAATGATCAAACCGCTGCTGCGATCGGCATCGGGCGCCGGGAACCAGATCAGCGATGCGCCTAAAAATGAGCGGCCATATTGCTCAGCGCCCGGCGGAAAGGCCCCGCGCTCCGCTCGTGGTCGGGTGATTGCCATACGAAATCCTGATAAAGAAGTCTCTACTGGCAGTGTTGTGCAAAACCCGCTGTGAATCAAATAGTTTCCGTAACGCTTGAGAATTGCCTTAAATCACTATTCAGGCGTAAGGTATTTGCATTTCTCTGTTTCGAAACAAATAATTACGCATCTGCTTGTTACCTGAATTCATCAAAGGGGATCTTATGAAGCATCCTGTTTCGCGTCTCTGCGCTGCACTGTACCTGTGCGGACTCTCTACACTCTCGTACGCTGCTAATGTGCCCCAGGGCACGGTACTGGCGCAAAAACAGGAGCTGGTCAGGCATATTAAAGACGAGCCGGCTTCGCTCGATCCGGCAAAAGCGGTGGGATTACCCGAGATTCAGGTAATTCGCGATCTTTTCGAAGGGCTGGTGAATCAGAACGAGAAAGGGGAGCTGACCCCCGGCGTGGCGACGCGCTGGCAGAGCAACGATAACCGTATCTGGACGTTCACCCTGCGCGATAACGCGAAATGGTCTGACGGTACGCCCGTCACCGCGCAGGATTTTGTCTACAGCTGGCAGCGTCTGGTTGACCCGAAAACCACGTCTCCGTTTGCCTGGTTTGCGGCGCTGGCGGGCATCAATAACGCGCAGGCCATTATCGATGGCAAAGCGGCGCCAGATACCCTGGGCGTGACGGCGGTGGATGCCAGAACCTTACGCGTCCAGCTGGACAAACCGCTCCCGTGGTTTAGCAACCTGACGGCAAACTTCGCCTTCTATCCGGTGCAAAAAGCGAACGTTGAAAGCGGGAAAGAGTGGACGCGTCCGGGCGCTCTGGTGGGTAACGGCGCGTACGTCCTGAACGACCGCGTGGTGAATGAAAAACTGGTTGTCGTGCCGAATACGCACTACTGGGACAACGCGAAAACTGTCCTGCAAAAAGTGACCTTCATTCCGATTAATCAGGAATCGTCCGCCACTAAGCGCTATCTGGCGGGGGATATTGATATCACCGAATCGTTCCCGAAAAACATGTATCAGAAGCTCCTGAAGGACATTCCGGGACAGGTGTATACGCCGCCTCAGCTTGGGACCTATTACTACGCATTTAACACGCAAAAGGGCCCGACGGCCGATGCCCGGGTGCGTCTTGCGCTGAGCATGACTATCGATCGCCGCATTATGGCGGAAAAGGTATTAGGTACAGGCGAGAAGCCGGCCTGGCATTTCACCCCTGACGTGACGGC
The DNA here is from genome assembly GCF_035064085.1 of Enterobacter sp. R-1.6.2. Classification (NCBI taxonomy): domain Bacteria; kingdom Pseudomonadati; phylum Pseudomonadota; class Gammaproteobacteria; order Enterobacterales; family Enterobacteriaceae; genus Enterobacter; species Enterobacter sp. R-1.6.2. The sequence goes on along the minus strand of NZ_JASEYI010000001.1, from coordinate 137,392 downwards.
GGGCTTCACCCCTGAGCCTTCACCGTTCGAGCAGATGTCCCAGCAGGAGCTGAACGCTCAGGCGAAAACTTTGCTCCAGGCCGCAGGTTACGGCCCGCAGCGTCCGCTGAAGTTGACCCTGCTGTACAACACCTCGGAAAACCATCAGAAAATCGCCATTGCGGTGGCGTCCATGTGGAAGAAAAATCTCGGTGTGGACGTCAAACTGCAAAACCAGGAGTGGAAAACCTATATCGACAGCCGTAATACCGGCAATTTTGATGTGATCCGCGCGTCATGGGTAGGCGATTACAATGAGCCGTCGACCTTCCTGTCCCTGCTGACCTCCACCCACAGCGGCAATATCTCGCGTTTCAACGACCCGGCCTACGATAAAATTATCCACCAGGCGACGCTGGAAACCACGGCGAAAGCGCGTAAAACCGACTACAACATGGCGGAGAAAATCCTCCTGGAGAAAGCGCCCATCGCGCCCATTTACCAGTACACCAATGGTCGCCTGATTAAGCCCTGGGTGAAAGGCTACCCCATCAATAACCCGGAAGACGTGGCGTATAGCCGGACCATGTATATCGAGAAGCACTGATGTTTTATGAGGCCTGGCGCATTCTCGCGCCAGGTCTGCAAAACGCGGTACCGCTTCATTCGCTATGCGTGGCCCGATGCCGGGTCTCTGTTATTCTAACAGCGCATTAAACTTCGCCAGCCACTGCGGATGCGCGGGCCATGCGGGAGCCGTCACCAGGTTACCGTCTACATGGGCCTGATCGATGCCGATAGCGGCGTAGTGTCCGCCGCTGAGACGGACTTCAGGCGCACAGGCCGGGTAGGCGCTACAGGTTCGTCCTTTCAGAATCCCCGCGGCAGCAAGCAGCTGCGGGCCGTGGCACACTGCGGCAATCGGCTTACGCGCGGCGTCAAATGCCTGTACCAGCTTTAAGACGTCCTCATTTAACCGCAGATACTCGGGCGCTCTCCCGCCGGGGATGAGCAGCGCGTCGTAGTCCTGCTCCTTTACGGTTGAAAAATCGGCGTTGAGGGTAAAGCGGTGACCGGGCTTTTCGCTGTAGGTCTGGGCGCCGTCAAAGTCATGGATTGCCGTCATGATGTAATCGCCCTTCGGTTTGTCGGGGCAGACCGCGTCCACCTGATGACCAATCATCTGCAACGCCTGAAAAGGCACCATGGTTTCGTAATCTTCGGCGTAATCGCCAACCAGCATCAGGATCTTCTTGCTCATCTTTCCTCACCTCTATCAATAAAGATGATTAAGATATAGCCTGGCGTGACTGAATTGCCGGAAATAAAAAAGCCCGTCAGAGCACGGGCAACATAAGCAAATGAATAAGTGATTCGTTATCAACGTTGTTGGAGGATAACGCGGCGTATTTTACGCGGCTGTAAGGGAAGCAGATACCTGACATATTCGGTAGGTGAAACAAGCGATTAAACGTGCGTTACGGTGCGTCGAAGGTCGGATAAAGGCTATTTTCCAGAAACTCGACGAGATACCAGATCTCACCGCTAAAAATAAACCAGAAGCCAAATATAATAAGGAGTAAAATAATTAAGGTGAGTATTATTTCTGTTTTTCCCATTGCGGCTTTTACCCACCTGAAGCTAATTGATTCGAGGTGGGCATTGTAGCGGGGCTTTTCCGGATACTCCAGTTTCATGCCGCAAGGACTTTATTGCGTCCGTCATTTTTAGCGCGATACAGCGCATCGTCCACACGCTTAAACAGCTCGTCAATACTTTCACCCTGATTGTGCCGCGCTACGCCGATGCTGACGGTAAACCGCGGCAAGCCTGGAATCGTAATGCGGGCAACGGCTGCACGGACTGACTCGGCAATCTGCATCGCGGTGTCGAGAGAGGTGCGCGGCAGCAGGATAACGAACTCCTCACCACCCCAGCGGAACACCATATCGCCCTCCCGACTACAGGCTTCCAGCGTCCGGGAAAGGGCGATAAGCACCTCATCGCCTTTCAGATGGCCGAACAGGTCATTAATGTTTTTGAAATGGTCGGTATCCACCAGCAGCAGGCTAAATTGCTGCTGCGCGGGAAGTTTATTCAGATTGCTTTGATCGGTAATTGCGTAGAACTGGCGCCGGTTGAGTAACCCCGTCATGGAGTCACGTAACGCCGCATGTTCCAGCTCCTGCTCCAGCCTTTTTTGCTCGGTGATGTCGTGGATGATGCACAGCATCAGCTTGTCACCGTAGATCTCAATGGGCCCGGCATACGTCTGAACGTGGCGGGTGGATCCATCGGCAAGGCGGTGAACAAAATTGAGCGGCTTGTGACCACCGGGCAGCGCGGCAATTGCAGTCATAATGGGCATCACATCTCGCCCCAGCGTATTGATTTCCCAGGTATGCTTACTGCACATGTCATCATGTGAATAACCATAAAAATTGAGAGCGGCCAGATTCGCATCGACGATTTGGCCGTCGCGGGCCGGATCGATTAACAGCATCGGGGCGCTGTTGGTCAGAAAAAAGCGCGCATAAAAACCCTGTTTTTTCCGCCGGTAGGTAGCGGAACGGCTGGCCTTCAATCCTGAGAGTATTTGTTGGGAGATGCCCTCGAAAACAATCACATCGCCCCAGGGCGCGTAGTGGGCAAGCGAGAGACGACAGCTTAACGGCGTATCCTGTCCATCCCGGCTTGTTGTCCAGATTTCGACGATCTCCTGCTCTGTTTTCAGTTCAGATACATACATCGACAGGACGGTTTGCGCACTGGCAGAGTAGATCCCTTTGCGCAGGTCATCGAGCGTTTTATCCCCCATGATCTGCGTTGCGGCCACATTTGCAAAAATGATCTTTTCCGACACGGGTGAAACGAGCCACACGGGTGTTTTAATTACATTCAACGCATCAAAACAAGGTTGCGACATAGGCGTTTCCTGTTCATCGATAACATGTGCCTGACAATCATGACAGAATTGACTCGCGTGTACTCCCTTGAAACATACTCCACTTAACCCCGTCAGGCATGATTTTTTTGAGAAATAAATGCGGGGTCCGTTTGAATTTTATTAATGGGTATAATCTGTTTGTCTGAGTTTATCTGCAGCAGTAGCCACGGTACCTGTTCGGCAGGTAAGGGGCGAGAGAACAGATATCCCTGCAGGTAATCGCAGCCGAGTCGGGTGAGAACCGCCTGCTGTTCTTCCGTCTCGATCCCTTCTGCCACCACATTCATCTCCATGGTCCGGGCGATACTGATAATGGTTTCAACCAGCTTGTAGCTTTTTTCATTTTCCAGCATCGACGTGACAAAGCTTCTGTCGATCTTGAGCTCTTTTGCTGGCAGCACGCTCAGCATCAAAAGGTTGGAATAGCCCGTCCCAAAATCATCAATCGAGACAACGATCCCCGCGTGATTAAACGCATTGAGCAACTCAATGCTGCGGTCGAGATTTTTAAGCGCGGTGCTTTCCGTTACCTCCAGGATCAGCCGGGACGGAGACAAGCTATATTTTTCCAGCATCGACGAGACGATCTGGAAAATATCCGGCTGTTCAAACTGGATGGGGGATAGGTTGAGAGACAGCGTCCACTGGCTGAAGCCTTGCTCAGTCCAGAAATGAAGCTGTCGGCATGCCGCTTCAATGGCCCAGTTACCTACCGGAATAATTAAGCCCGTTTGCTCCAGAGAGGGGATAAACAGATTAGGTAGTACAACCCCTTGCTCAGGATGTCGCCAGCGCAGAAGGGCTTCAAAACCGTGAATGGTTTTCTCTCCCGCATCCCAGGTTGGCTGGTACCACAGCTCAAACTGATCGCGCTCAAGCGCCTGAGAAAGCTCCTGCAGGAAACCGGGTTTTGCCGGGATCGCCGTTGACATCTCGGCCCGGTAAATCGCCCAGCCGTTGCGGCCCTCTTCCTTGACGCGATGTAGGGCTGCATCCGCCTTGAGCTTTAGCTCGTGCAGTGTTTCGCCATCCTGAGGATAGAGGCTTACGCCCGCGCTGATCGTTGTGCTTAACGTATGTCCGCAGACGGACAGAGGGCGTCGCACATCTTCAAGCAGCGCGGTGACCAGCGCGTTGAGCCTGTCGTCGTCACATTCCGGCACCAGCAGGATAAAGGCGTCGCCTCCCAGCCTTGCCAGGGTCATCTCGCGCGTGAGCCGGGCCGTGATGCGCTGCGCGACCGTGATCAATAGCTCATCACCGACGCTGTGACCCCACGTATCGTTAACGCGTTTGAAGTGATCGACGTTCAGGAAAATAACCGCAAATGGCTTTTTGCTCAGCAGCGCGCTGCGCAGACAATCCTGCATGCGGAGATCCATCTGGTGGCGGTTTGCGAGCCCGGTGAGCGCGTCAAAACGCGCCTGTAGCTCAAGCTGGCGGTTGAGCTGATGCAGATTATCCGTCAGCCGGCTGGTGCGCCGGTGGGAATCGATCAGCGAAATGATTAACATCACGCCGAGCAGGCAGAGCGTGGTGACCGACACCCAGATGGATAACCCCAGCTCGCCGATCCCGCCCGGGAGGGTATGCGCCATTTCCTGAAACCGCGCGGCACTCATGCCGGTATAGTGCATCGCACAAATGGCGGCACCCATGATGAAGGCCGCGAGAATGCGATTGATAAAGACGCCTTTGTGTTTATCCCGCAGTCGGAAAGCCAGCCACAGCGCCGTGCCGGAGGCAACAACCGCAATAACCACGGACAACCCCACGAGGCGGCGATCCCAGATGATGCTGCCATCCAGCATCAGGGCCGCCATACCGATGTAGTGCATCGACACCACGCCAGCGCTCAGGATCGCCGTGGCAAAGATCAGTCGAAAGGGAGAAAGTTTTTTGCCCGCGACGGCAATATTAAGTGCCGTGGCCGATGCAACCACCGCGACGCCCAGTGACGCAAGGGTTAACCAGAGGTCGTAGCTCATCATCATGGGCATTTGCATCGACAGCATGCCGATAAAGTGCATCGACCAAATGCCAATGCCCAGCGTGACCCCACCGGCAATGCGCCAGAACAGGGCAGCCTTTCGGCTGGAGAGGGGGATCTTTCCGGCGCTGTCCAGCGCCACAAAGGAGGCGATAAACGCCACCAGATAAGAGATAGCGATTAACACAGGGTCCCACGATATATTGAGCATTATGCAATCCCACGCCTGAGAGGGTTACCGATTTCGCCTGCCGGATACATCTTTATCGGGCAACGAACATGCGCATTCAAACCATATTAGTTATTTATCGTGAAAAATGACCAGTCATATTAATACTCTAAAACTTATTAAGAATATAAAATATATTCTCTCGTTAATATATTAAGCATTGCTAAACAAGAACGAATAACAGTAGCAAAGCTCCTTAAATATGAGGGCGATCGTGTCGTCTCACCGCGGGCGATACTATCGCTTAACATGGCTGGAGACCAGTATCACAGCATGCTGAGCAGAACATTTTCACTAATACGCTTTTTTTATCTGACTTAACATAAATCTCAGGATGCTAACGGCGAAACAAAAAACAAGCGTTGTTTGCGATGAAAAACTTCCGGGCCAATGCTATAAGTCTAAGTGCCGACCAAAATATAAAACGTGGGTATTATCATGCTAAAAAATATTAGTGTAAGGACCTTTATTATCGGGTTCCTTTTCTCTCTTTTTTTGGTAAGTGCAGGTGTCGTTGTTCTATTTTCCAGCAATACGTCTCTCTTTATTTCGCTTAATGTCATCAATTTCGTTGCGCTATTTTTGCTCTGGGTCTATATGACGAAGTATCTTGTGACGCCGATCAATACGGTGAAGAGAAGTATTGAGGAGGTGACCGCAGGTAACCTTGGCGTATCTATCCCTGAATTTGGCAATAACTGCGCGGGCAGACTCATCCCCGGGATCAATAGTCTTTCCGGCAATATTGCGACGCTGGTGCGTGAGATCAGGGCATCATCGCAAACCGCCATGACCTTATCGGATCAACTCTCGGCACGTAGCGCTCAGCTTTCGGTGAAAACCGAACAGCAGTCTGCGTCTTTGGTGCAAACCGCAGCCAGCATGGAGCAAATGGCCGCGAGCACCAAAAACAATGCCGATAACACCCGCCTGGCGAGCGAGCAGGCAAATGTGGCGACGTTACAGGCGCGCAAGGGCGGCGAGCTGATGGGGCAGGTCGCCAGCAATATGCAGTCCATTACCGAATGCGCGCAGCAGATGACGGAGATTATTTCGCTCATTGACGGCATTGCGTTCCAGACAAATATCCTGGCGCTCAACGCGGCCGTGGAGGCGGCAAGGGCGGGCGATCATGGCAAGGGTTTTTCTGTCGTCGCGGAAGAGGTAAGAAACCTGGCACACCGCAGCGCGGAGGCCGCGAAGAATATCAAAACGCTGATTGAAATCACCAGCAGTAACGTCACGCAGGGAGCCAGCGTTGTGTCACAGGCAGAGAAAAACATGCATGAAATCGTGACCGGCTCGGGAAATGTCAGCCGCTTAATGGACGACATTTCCGCGTCAACGTCAGAGCAGGAGAAAGGCATTTCTCAGATTACCCTGGCGCTATCGGAGCTGGAGCGGGTCACACAAAGTAACGTGGCAATGGCAGAGGAACTCAACGGTTCGTCTGATGTACTGCGTAATCAGGTGATTGAGCTGCAGACCCGGACGCGTAATTTCAGGCTCGATCAGTCATCCTTATCCTCATCACCTAGCGGTTCGCCATCCTTCCTCCAGCGGCCAGAGCACTCTCTCTGACAGCACCTCAAAGCCTGGCATGCCAGGCTTTTTTCATGCCTCCGCCTGGTATGTACAATTCCTGAGCGATTTCAGCGCGATGGGATACATAGTTGTTGCTTAACACCTGATGAAAGCTAGACTGACACCGAAGAGCTAAAAAGGTGGAGGCGCTGTGGAAAGCATTAAAGGATCTGAACTTAACGTTCCAGACGCAGTTTTTGCGTGGGTGCTGGATGGTCGCGGCGGTGCGCGACCGCTGGAAGATAATGATGCGATCGATAGTGCGCATCCCTGCTGGCTACATCTGAACTACACCCACCCGGACAGCGCTGACTGGCTGGCCTCGACGCCGCTCTTGCCCAATAACGTGCGCGATGCGCTGGCGGGTGAAAGCCTGCGGCCCCGCGTGAGCCGAATGGGGGACGGGACGCTGATCACCCTGCGCTGCATTAACGGCAGCACGGATGAACGCCCGGATCAGCTGGTTGCGATGCGTGTATACATGGACGACGGGCTCATTGTGTCGACCCGCCAGCGAAAAGTTCTGGCGCTGGATGACATCGTCAACGATCTGAAAGAGGGCACCGGGCCGGTCGACTGCGGCAGCTGGCTGGTGGACGTCTGCGACGCCCTTACCGATCATGCGAGTGAATTTATTGAAGAGCTGCACGACAAAATCATCGACCTGGAAGATAACCTGCTCGATCAGCAGATCCCGCCGCGCGGTTTTCTGGCCTTATTGCGTAAGCAGTTGATTGTGATGCGCCGCTACATGACGCCGCAGCGCGACGTGTATGCGCGTCTTGCCAGCGAAAGGCTCGCCTGGATGAATGACGATCAGCGACGCAGAATGCAGGATATTGCCGACAGGCTGGGGCGCGGGCTGGACGAGATTGATTCCTGTATTGCCAGAACGGCGGTGATGGCGGACGAAATCGCGCAGGTGATGCAGGAGTCGCTGTCGAGAAGAACCTATACGATGTCCCTGATGGCGATGGTGTTTTTACCCAGCACGTTTCTTACCGGGCTGTTTGGCGTGAATCTGGGTGGAATTCCGGGTGGCGCTTATCGCTACGGCTTTACCGCGTTTTGCGTGATGTTAGTTGTTTTGATTGGTGGTGTTGCATGGTGGTTGCATCGTAGTAAATGGCTGTAAATTTACGCTTTTTCCAGCTTTCAACGGGATCAAAACGCTCTTTTAATTGAGCGAAGTCAATAAACATCTACCCCGTAAGGTGCAATATTACTCCCGCAGGTGAATGCAACGTCAAGCGATGGGCGTTGCGCTCCATATTGTCTTACTTCCTTTTTTGAATTACTGCATAGCACAATTGATTCGTACGACGCCGACTTCATAGTCGGCTTTTTTTTGCCTCCTGATTCCCAGCGTCTACCCTAAAAGGGACGACAGCAAATTCTGGAGGGAATGATGAGCATCCTGAACGCTCTGCTACTGCAACAATCGCGTCAATCCGATCCCGTCCCCACCGATCCGGTGCCAATGCCCGATCCCATCCCGCGTCCGCAGCCGATGCCCGACCCGCCGCCAGATCAAGAACCGATTAAATTGTCGCATCGAACCGCGAGATCTGCGAGGATACGCGCCATCTGACCGCAAAGATGACCACGAGAGACTACTGTGACCGCTTTTTCTACCCTGAATGTTCTGCCCGCCGCCCAACTCGATAACCTCAACGAGTTGGGTTACCTCACGATGACGCCTGTTCAGGCGGCCGCGTTGCCCGCCATCCTTGAGGGCCGTGACGTGCGCGTGCAGGCGAAAACGGGCAGCGGGAAAACGGCGGCATTTGGCCTTGGCCTGTTGCAGCATATCGATGCGGCGCTTTTTCAGACCCAGTCTCTGGTGCTGTGCCCGACCCGCGAACTGGCAGACCAGGTCGCGGGTGAACTGCGTCGCCTGGCGCGTTTCCTGCCAAACACCAAGATTTTAACCCTCTGTGGCGGACAGCCGTTCGGCGCGCAGCGTGATTCACTTCAGCATGCGCCGCACATTATTGTCGCAACGCCCGGCCGCCTGCTGGATCACCTGCAAAAAGGCACCGTCTCGCTGGATGCGTTACAAACGCTGGTGATGGACGAGGCAGACAGGATGCTGGATATGGGCTTCAGCGATGCGATTGACGAGGTGATCCGTTTCGCCTCGGCCGATCGTCAGACGCTGCTGTTCTCCGCGACCTGGCCGGAGGCCATCGCCGCCATCAGCGGGCGCGTGCAGAAAAATCCGCTCACCATTGAAATCGACAGCGTAGATGCGCTGCCCGCTATCGAGCAGCAGTTCTTTGAAACCTCGCAGCAGGGGAAAATTTCGCTCCTGCAGAAACTGCTGAGCCAGCATCAGCCTGCGTCCTGCGTGGTGTTCTGTAATACCAAAAAAGACTGTCAGTCGGTCTGTGACGCACTGAATGCCGCCGGCCAGAGCGCATTGTCTCTGCATGGCGATCTGGAACAGCGCGATCGCGATCAGACGCTGGTCCGCTTCGCTAACGGCAGCGCCCGCGTTCTTGTCGCAACCGACGTCGCTGCGCGCGGTCTGGATATTAAATCCCTGGAGCTGGTGGTGAACTTTGAGCTGGCGTGGGATCCTGAAGTGCACGTGCACCGTATTGGCCGTACCGCGCGCGCGGGAAACAGCGGTCTGGCGATCAGCTTCTGCGCGCCGGAAGAGGCGCAGCGCGCCAACATTCTCTCTGAGATGCTGCAGATTAAGCTGAACTGGATGAATGCCCCTGCTGGCGTCAGCCTGGTGCCGCTGGAGGCTGAAATGGCGACGCTGTGCATTGATGGCGGTAAAAAAGCCAAGATGCGTCCAGGTGACGTATTAGGGGCGCTGACCGGGGATGTGGGTCTGGACGGGGCGGATATCGGCAAGATTGCGGTCCATCCGGCGCATGTCTACGTAGCGGTTCGCCAGGCGGTAGCCAATAAGGCATGGAAGCAGCTGCAAAACGGGAAAATTAAGGGTAAAACCTGTCGCGTACGTCTGCTGAAATAAAGAATGAAGCGTCTCAGAAGGTGTTTCTGAGACGCTAATCGCTTACTTCACTTCAAGCACGTTGAGACGCAGCTCTTCAAACTGATTGTCATCTTCTTCCGGCTGCCAGCCCGCTGGCTGCATGGGAATATCTTCCCGATCAAACGCCAGGTCTCCGCCGTTCACGACTTCTGACTCGTGGTTGATGCCTTTAAAGTCGAACAGCTCCACATCCGCGAGATGGGAAGGGACAACGTTTTGCATCGCGCTGAACATGGTTTCGATACGCCCTGGATAACGCTTATCCCAGTCGCGCAGCATGTCGCCAATTACCTGACGCTGCAGGTTCGGCTGAGAGCCGCACAGGTTACATGGAATGATCGGGAAACCTTTAGCCTGAGAAAAACGCTCAATGTCTTTTTCGCGGCAGTAGGCGAGAGGGCGGATCACAATGTGCTTGCCGTCATCGCTCATCAGCTTAGGCGGCATGCCTTTCATCTTGCCGCCGTAGAACATATTGAGGAACAGCGTTTGCAGGATATCGTCGCGGTGATGGCCCAGCGCAATTTTGGTCGCGCCCAGCTCCGTCGCGGTACGATACAAAATGCCGCGGCGCAGGCGAGAGCAGAGTGAGCAGGTGGTTTTCCCCTCAGGGATTTTCTCTTTCACAATGCCGTAGGTGTTTTCTTCGACGATTTTGTACTCAACGCCCAGCTTCTCGAGGTATTCCGGCAGAATGTGCTCCGGGAAGCCCGGCTGTTTCTGGTCAAGGTTGACCGCCACCAGGGAAAATTTCACCGGTGCGCTTTGCTGAAGATTACGCAGGATCTCCAGCATGGTATAGCTGTCTTTACCCCCTGACAGGCAAACCATGATGCGGTCACCTTCTTCAATCATGTTGAAGTCTGCAATGGCTTCGCCCACGTTACGGCGCAGTCGCTTTTGCAGTTTATTCAGGTTGTATTGCTCTTTTTTGTTAATCTCTTGATTCTGTTGCATTTAGTACTACCTTCGGAGCCAGCAGGGGCAAACATTGTATGCCGCGTATGGTACGGATTCCGGCGGCGAATACCAGCACGTTTTACAGCTGCGTTAAATCTGGAGCCCTATAATGATTCACATCATGCAGGCTTAAGGGTAATGGCTAGTGATGCCGGGGTGATGCGTTATATCGACAAGGGTAGCTTTAAAAAGCCTGACAAACCTGGGAGGGCATCAGAAGGGTGCAGGCTCGCTGGGATAAGTATCACTTTTATCTCAGCTTACAGCACCTCAACCAAATCAAATTCTTCCGCGATCAGTTCCATATCTTCAGAAAAATGGCCTTCGCGGAAGAAAAATCGCTGATGCTCTTTCTGCCAGTATTCAAGGCTTAAATCGCCTTCACCCTCTTTGCGAGCGAATTCTTCATTTACATCGCAAAAACGCACCAGCCGCATTGAAACCAGCCGGATCACACAGACCGGGACATTCTGGCCATCAAGAATTATGTTGTAGCTCCCCATCCGCGGAGCAGACACATCCTGCGCGTACGAGGCAAAAGATCCGCAGGTGGCCGTTTTGATTCCTTTTTTAATAAGGTCCGCAAGCACGCTCGCCATTTCCGGGCCGTCACCCATTTGCCAGGCCACTGCGCCTGGGTACTTCATTTTTAATTCTTCAACCTGAACCATTCAAATCCCTTCTTAACTCTTAACCAAAAGAATCGGAATAGCGGTTTTAGCATAAACCCCCTCGACTGTAGAAGCATAGTCGCCTTTCCTTGCATTTTTAGTTCAGGTGGGAAGGAAAACAAAGCGTTGCGCGTATTGCCCTGGTAAATATATCCTTACGAGGTTATCTGTGTGGTGAATCTGCTGTCTGCAGCCAGGCGCGTGGCTTTGAATATCAGTAACGAGTCACCTGGATGCAACCAGCACCACGCTTTTTCTTAAAATTTTATCCCATTGGAAGGGTTTAACGTGTTCAAGCTTAGTTCATCTATACTGGCCATTTTCCTGCTGTCAGGCTGTAGCTCCGATCTGGTTCTCAGTCCACCTAAACAACCCGAATACAAGTCAATGCCTGAAATAACTCAGTCTGTGACGCCAACGCAACAGCGTGCCATCATGGCCGGCGAGCGGCCAGACTGGTCAGAAAGAACCCCGATCAATACAATAAAGCGATATTAATAGACACTTATCCACCCGGGCTGCCGTTCGGCGGCCTTTTGTTTCCCCTGAACCTGGTTTACGAGAACTTTTCTGATGCCCGTCATGGTATTTATTACGTTATCAACCATGCTTAAGACGATGACAATTCAATCACTTCAGCATCGTTGAAGCGGCTACTTCACTTAAATCGAGAACCCTAAATGCGCCATGCATCTATCCCCGTAGCTGCAGCCACGACAATGTTTTTGCTAGGCGTTTTTATCATTAATTTACAGGTTTGGTATTCTGCACGGGCCGATAGCCTGGCAGAGGCGCATTACGTCGTGCGGAACATGAATGTTATTCTTAAAGAAGCTCGTCATGCGACTGAGATGGCAATGCAACTTGCCGAGAATGAGTGTGATGCTGAAGGGCAATATCGGCTGGGCACCGAGGCGGCATTACAGCCTCACCTGAGAACGATCGTTATTCTGAAAAATGATGCGGTCTGGTGCTCCTCGTTACCGGGAAACCGCGTATTGTTGGTCAACAGCTCAGTGCTGCCTGAGTCATCATTGCTCCTCGTCCCTTCGGCCAGTACCGTCAACGGTCTTCCGGTTCTCTTATATCAGACAATTCATGCCGGAAGCCGAATCATCGTTAGCATCAGCGATAGCCATATCCGTGATGCACTGGATATGCCATTAAATGGCGTTGAATATTCCCTGAGAGTAGGCAATACGCTTTTAGGTCTGACAGGCGATGTGACGACGGCAGACCCTACGAATAAAGAGGTATTAACGGTAAAAGCCTCTACTTATCCTTTCTCGGTACAATTCACCTCTCCACCTCTTTTTAGCCTTAAGAGATTATTCAATCGAGCCGGAGGCGTGGTGTTATTCCTGCTGATAATATCGTCTCTCTCTGCTTATATTCTTCAACGCTATATTTCTAAGGATGTTTCACCCGAAGAGTCGCTGCGCATCGCCATTTACAAAAATGAAATTATTCCGTATTACCAACCCGTTGTGAGCGGCAAAGAGGGAACCTTACGGGGTGTGGAGGTGCTGGCCAGATGGAAGCATCCTCAATCAGGATTTATTTCCCCCGCGTCCTTCATTCCTCTTGCGGAGAAATCCGGTTTAATTATTCCTTTGACTCAGAGCTTAATGAGGCAGGTTGCAATACACATGAATGCTATTGCGACATTGCTGCCGGAAGGGTTTCACGTAGGGATTAACTTCAGCGCTTCTCATATCGTTGTGTCCACCTTTGTTGAAGAGTGTCTCCACTATAAGCGCAGCTTTACTCAACAGGATCTTAACCTCGTCGTTGAAGTGACGGAGCGTGAACCGCTCGACATTGATGAACATCTTGTTAATACATTGAATGAGCTACATAACAACGGATTTGCCATTGCGCTGGATGACTTTGGTACGGGTTATTCCGGTCTGTCCTATCTGCAGGATCTGCATATTGACTACATTAAAATCGACCAGAGCTTTGTTGCCAGGGTTAACGCGAATGAGGACTCAACGCTAATCCTTGATTCGGTACTGGAGTTGGCCAAAAAACTCTCAATTAGCATCGTGGCGGAAGGCGTTGAAACAGAAGAGCAGCTCGATTACCTCGCTCGCAATCATATCCGGTTTTTACAGGGTTTTTTCTTTTACAAACCTCTTCCTTTCAAGGAACTGGTCAAAGTTCTCTTGTCGAAGCCAAAAGTTAAGGTCAGGGTGGAATAATGTTTATTCGGTTGTTTCTGAGAAAATAAAAAGGGGGGACATCATCCCCCCAAAATGCAGACCATTATTGCTTTAACCTCGGTAATATTTTGTTATGCATTGACCGGATGGTCAAATTAATTGTTTTCAACATTGTTTTGGGTGTTCTTAAACGAATGGATGACTTTGAATATTAGCTGGCTAACGTTTAATTTGACTTTAATCAATATTGTCGCGCCCTCTTTAGATTGATGGATGCAATGATTATTGTTTTGTTAAAACAATGCGCTTACGCTGTGTTTTCGACGTAAGATGTTTCAGGTTAATTTTTTAAGAAAAAAATGCTAGCGGTCAACGCATAATGAAATAATGCTTACTTATTACCGCAGTTTAAATGTTAACCAGTAAAGGCCCGGGGCGCAGTTTGCATTTTAGAATAGCCGTCTCACTCTGAGATTTTCGTCAGTTAACGTATAATGCGTCATCCAAAACTGCTAAACACCCCGTGGCTCGTGCTATGACCCTTAATCGCTTTTGTTATTTACTCCTGATTATCGCTGCGATCGGCAGCCTTCTTGCTACCCATTCTCTGGTCATGTGGTTTCTGGCGATCAACGTGATGACGTTGTTCATGTATGGCGCCGATAAAATGGCGGCGCGGAAGGGGATGCGCAGGGTTCCGGAAGCGACATTGCTGGTATTTGGCGTGACAGGTGGCTGGCCTGGCGCCATTGTCGGCCAACAACTCTTTCGCCATAAAACCCAAAAGCAGCCCTTCAAAAGCTACTTTTTCATCAGCGTCGTCGTCAGCATCGCCATGATGGCGGCCGTTTATCATTTTTCTTCTTATTCTCTTTTATGAGCGTTGGCAGGGACTGCTGACGGTAAGGCATATCTTTAATTTACTCCTCCGTCACTGCCAATAGTAGTAGGACTATTCTTAAGTGGTTGCTGTTTTTTGCACAATCTGAATAATACGTGCAACAACACGGACGACAACATCCCATGAAAATAGAATCTCTTATTCTGGCAGTGCTGGTGCTCTTTTCTGCGCCTTCCTGGTCTGCTTTTCAGGAGCGGGAATATAATACCTGGTATATAAAAAATGCGGTTCTTTATGATATGACACAGACCTCGGAAGGTTTCCCGGTCATGGTGAGTGTCTCCCAGCCAGGAAGAAAATCCGCTAATTTACTGGTGTCCTATATTACTGAAGGCCGTTGCGGTGAGAAAAAACTGCCGCTAAATGTGAATGGTAAAGTACTGCCCGCCAAATATTATTGTGTTCAGGTAGGACAAAACAGAATTGAACATTTTTCAGTGGTTGATGCGGACAGCGTCAATAGCATGGTGACGCATTTAAAATCCGATTTCACGATCCTCCTGCAAAACGATATCAAGATTTGGGCTGCAAACATCAAAACGCCAAAATATGGACTGGCGCCGAGATTCTAACTATGAAATGCCTGTATTACGACAGGCATTTTTTTTTGGGGATGTAACGCAATCATTTTTAAGTTAATAGTTTTAATGCATTACTATTAAACATTGAAGGTAAGTGGCCTTGGTTTTTTACGTATTTAAACGGACTGTATGCTAAACGGTACAAAACCTCATAAATAATCCTTTCTGACGTTATGGATAAAGCTCATTACCAGACTTACGCTTGCTAGCGGCGTTTTAGTTGTTCAACACATCTTTACTGGTAAGGAGCAGAAAATGTCGCAACGTAATAGTCTGGATTTACTAAGCCGTAAAGAAGGAATGTGTCTGTTAGAGCAAAGCATGGGTTTTGTCTGGCAGGCAGCGCTTCGGGCGGTCGCGGTCTTAGGCGTCGCAGATCGTCTGGTTGAAGGAAAAAAATCCGTCAAACAACTGGCGAAAGAGTTGAATGTCGACGCTGAATATCTTCATCGAATCATGCGCTTAGTGTCTTCTCGTGGAGTTTTCAACGAATTATCCGAAGCTGAATACAGTCTTAGCCATTCAGCACAATTCCTCTGTTCTGAGCATGAATTTTCCTTGCGTGCGGCGGTGCTCATGCTGACTGACCAAACATTCTGGCAGCCAGCGGCTAAAATGGATGAGATATTGCAAGGTAAACCTGTTTTTAATGAATTGTTTGGTAAGCCTTTTTACGACTACTGGCAGCATGACGATAGGGGATCTGAAAGCAACGTTTTTCATGCCGGTATGGCCTCTATGTCATCCGTAGAGAATGAGGTCATTGCAGATAGCTATTCGTTCCCTCAAAACGCTGTCGTTGCCGATATCGCCGGTGGGTTGGGTAACTTATTGCTGACCGTTTTACGTCGAAATCCGACCTTAACGGGGATCCTTTTCGATCAAAAAGACGTGCTTGAGCGAAATCGACTGCACCTGTTAAAGGATAATCGTCGATGGGAGACCATTGAGGGCAGCTTTTTTGAAGCCTGTCCTGTAGCGGACATTTACCTGCTTAAATACATTTTGATGGACTGGCCTGATGAGAAGGCCATTCAGATCCTTCAATGCTGCAGAACGGCTATGAAAGAAAACGCCCGACTATTAATTTTTGAGCCGCTTATTAAAAAAGAAAATAATGAGCTGGGACGATTTGAAATTGACCTTCTTCTGTTAACAAGCTTTGATGGCGGACGTACACGAACAGAGTCTGAGTATCAGCACTTGTTTGAGCAGACCAATCTGAAGTTGAACAAAATAATAGACACCCGTTCGTATCTGTCGATTTTAGAAGTCGTACCTGTCTGAACTGTTTAAATAACATTCACAGAGCATGCGTCCCGCATTCCGTTTTACCGTATTCCTGCTACGCTTGTTTGTTGTACCAGGAGCATGAATATGAAAAACAAAGATGAACAAACCGGATTAGTGGGGCTGGCGATTGGGGCCGCCGTTATTGGACTGGTTTCAGCGCAGAAACCGATCCATCGCAACAGCATTGTCGATGAACTGGTCAGGCTCGGCAGGCAAAAAGGCGATGGCGTAGAAGATGAGGTTTTCGTTAAGGCTGCCGAGTTGGTGAGAAAAGGGGTATAGCCCATGGCTGAAAAACGAAATGCGAAGTGCCATTGCGGCGCGGTGGCGTTCACCGTTGAGCTCACTGATGGACTCAATACCGCACGGCGCTGCAGCTGTTCCTTTTGTCGTATGCGGGGCGCGGTCGTTGTCTCTGCGCCGTTGTCAGGGATTAAGGTGACCAAAGGTGAAGATAAGCTCACCGAGTACCGCTTTAACACGGGAACGGCACGGCATTTCTTCTGCTCGGTGTGCGGGATTTACACGTTCCATCAGCGGCGTTCTAACCCAAACGAATATGGCGTTAATGTCGCCTGTTTTGAAAACGTTTCACCTTTTGATTTTCCAGAGGTGAAGGTGATGGACGGCGTTAACCATCCTATGGATGGGGGAAGTGGGGTATTTGGTTATCTCTCTTTTCGCGAGAAAGGGGAAAAGGAGGCATGATTGCCGCCTGGCCACTCTTTTACTCCTCCGGCTATAGTAGGCAGTGGGTAACTGAAACAGGAGAAACTATGCTCTGTGTTGAAAAAGACGATCCGCGTGAGGCCCCTGAATCAGGTGATAAAAAGCCTCAACCTGTGAAAAAATAACGCGACATACGCGTTTACCCGCCACCGGCACCGCTGGTGGCTTTTTATTTCCAGGGACAATAGTTAACTGCCGTCCAGATGGTTTAATAGCGCCCCGAGATGCCCGACGATATCACCAAAATCAAAAATTAACGCCATCCACAGCAATGCTAAAAGGGTAAGTAAGGCAAGGGATACACGACCAAACAACGCTGTTATCCTTAGTGAAGAAAGGGCTATCACCGCAGTTTAACCAGCTTACTTTCAACTTTCCCTCAACCAACCCCTTTCTTAAACTGTCTTATGTGACGAACTTCATAAAACAAGCGAGCCCGCATGATTATGCGGGCTCTGACAATCAGAACTGGTAAACCAGGCCTAACGCTACAACATCATCGGTGCTGATGCCGTTGTCTTTGTAGAAGTTGTCATCTTCATCCAGCAGGTTGATTTTGTAATCAACGTAGGTGGACATGTTTTTGTTGAAGTAATAGGTGACCCCTACGTCAGCGTATTTAACCAGATCCTGGTCGCCCTGGCCGTTGCCCAGATCCTTACCTTTCGACTGCAGGTAGGAAAGGGACGGACGCAGGCCGAAGTCGAACTGGTACTGCGCGGTCACTTCGAAGTTCTGGGTTTTGTTCGCCACGGCGTCGGTGTTATCACCATAAGGGGTCATATTGCGGGTTTCAGAATACATTGCCGCCAGATAGATGTTATTGGCGTCATACTTCAGGCCCGCCGTCCAGGCATCCGCTTTGTCACCACCCGCAGTGGTATTCATGACCTGCTCGTTGGTGCGGTCAGAAGAGGTATACGCGGCACCCGCAGTAATCCCCATGCCGAAGTCATAGGTTGTGGAGATACCGAAGCCGTCACCGTTCTCGTGACGCGTGTCGCGACCGTTGTTGGTACCTTCCTGGTTGTTGCTGGCGTCTTCATTTTTGCCCTGATACTGCAGCGCAAAGTTCAGGCCCTGCACCAGACCGTAGAAGTCGGTGTTACGGTAGGTTGCCACGCCGTTTGCGCGGCCGGTCATGAAGTTGTCGGCTTTGGTGTAGGAGTCGCCACCGAACTCAGGCAGCATATCGGTCCAGCCTTCCACGTCGTACAGGACACCGTAGTTACGACCGTAATCGAAGGAGCCGTAGTCACCCACTTTTACACCGGCGAAGGCCAGACGCGTCCAGGACTGATTATCAGACCCTTCCGTGTTATTGGCCTGAATGTTGTATTCCCACTGCGCATAGCCGGTCATCGTGTTGTTGATCTGCGTTTCACCCTTGAAACCCAGACGCATATAGGTTTGATCGCCGTCAGCACCTTTGTTATCTGAAAAGTAGTGCAGACCATCTACTTTTCCGTACAGATCTAATTTGTTACCGTCTTTATTATAAATTTCTGCTGCTTGAGCAGAACCAGCTATTAACAGAGCCGGAATCATCAGAGCCAGTACTTTTCTTTGCATTGTGATATTCCTTTGCAGTTGTTTTTATTTAATTACCTGTTGAACTTTCAGAATGAGAAAGTTGTCTCATGCTAAATCACTCCTGTGTAAGAGTAATAAAATATAATTGTTACGAACTAAGTAAAATCTAAACCGAATAAATCGGCGGAAATGATCATTGGCTTGATGAATGATTTAAAAGTAACTATATTAAATTGAAATTATTAATCAGGCGTTAATTAAGGTAATCTGGCCGGCGTTATATGCCTGTAAGATGATTCATCCATAATTAACGTGAATGCTATTAAGGAAACTAAATAGATATTCAATGATTATCTGGATTCGCCCGGTGTGAATACGCCGGGCTTTTTTTATGGCAAAAAAATGCCCGGACAAGCCGGGCAGGGGAACTAGTCGCTGGTCGGTTTTTCGGCTTTACCCGCCATCTGCGCCAGGAAGTCATAGCGTTTTTGCAGGTCAGCAGCGGCATCTTTCCAGAGCTGCTCGGCCACTTCCGGCTGCTGGGCGTTAAGGCGACGGAAGCGCTGTTCCTGCATTAACGTCTCGGCCAGGGCATCCGACGGCGGACGCGAATCCAGCGCCAGCGGTAATTTACCCTCGTCTGCACGACGCGGGTCGAACCGGTACAGCGGCCAGAAGCCGGTCGCAGTCAGCTGACGCATCTGGTCGTGGCTGAGGGCCAGATCGTAGCCATGCTCTTCGCAAGGGCTGTAGGCAATGATCAGCGACGGGCCAGGATACGCTTCCGCTTCCTGAATCGCTTTCACCGTCTGGTTAAGCTGGGCACCCAGCGAGATTTGCGCAACATAAACGTGACCGTACATCATCATGCTCACGCCGAGATCTTTGCGCGCCTTGCGTTTACCGTGTTCGCCAAATTTCGTTACCGCGCCTAACGGCGTCGCTTTCGACGCCTGGCCGCCGGTATTGGAATAACACTGCGTATCCAGAACCAGGATGTTGACGTTTTCGGTCAGGCTCAACACGTGATCCAGCCCGCCAAAGCCGATATCGTAAGCCCAGCCGTCGCCGCCAATAAGCCAGATTGATTTTTCGACCAGGGCGTCAGCGTCGGTCAGCAGCTGTTCAGCCCCCGAAACGCCCTGCAGCGCGCGGCGCAGCTCAGCAACCTGCTCACGACGTTCTTCTGGCGTCGCGTCCGCATGAAGCGCGTCATTGAGCTGAGCGGGGATCTGCCCGGCAAACTGCTCCAGCAGGCGCATCACGCGCGCGCGGTGCTGGTCGACGGTCAGGCGGAAGCCCAGGCCGAATTCGGCGTTGTCCTCGAATAGCGAGTTTGCCCACGCCGGACCGCGCCCATTCGCGTCGGTGGTGTACGGCGTAGAAGGCAAATTGCCCCCGTAGATGGATGAACAGCCGGTTGCGTTGGCAATCAGCATCCGGTCACCGTACAGCTGGGTAAGCAGCTTGATATACGGCGTTTCACCGCAGCCGGAGCAGGCCCCGGAGTACTCAAACAGCGGCGTAATCAGCTGTGACGTACGAATATCAATACGTTCCAGTTTGCTGCGATCGATTTCCGGCAGATTCAGGAAGAAGTCATAGTTGACCTTCTCCTCTTCAACGTGCTCCAGACGCGACATCATATTGATGGCTTTGATCTCCGGATCCTGCCTGTCTTTCGCCGGACAGACCTCGACGCACAGGTTACAGCCGGTGCAATCTTCCGGCGCGACCTGCAGAACGTATTTCTGTCCGCGCATATCGCGAGATTTCACATCCAGCGAATGCAGGCTTGCCGGCGCGGCTTCCATCTCTTCCGGTGAAACCACTTTGGCTCGAATAGCAGAGTGCGGGCAGGCCGCAACGCAGTGGTTGCACTGGGTACACAGCTCTTCTTTCCAGATAGGGATCGCTTCGGCAATGTTGCGTTTTTCCCAGCGCGTGGTGCCCATCGGCCAGGTGCCATCCGGCGGTAGCGCGGAGACGGGCAGGGCATCGCCCAGACCGGCGAGCATCGCCGCCGTCACGGTCTTAACGAAATCAGGCGCCGCATCGGACACCACCGGAGGGCGGTTCGGGCTTGTCGCATTCACCGGCTGCAGCGGTACCTCAAACAGCGATTCGCGCGCCAGCGCCAGCGCCTGCCAGTTTCGCTCGACCAGCTCCTGGCCCTTGCTGCTGTAGCTTTTAGCAATCGCACCCTGCAGCTCCACCAGCGCGCTGTCGCCCGGCAGAATATTGGTCAGATGGAAGAAGGCCATCTGCATAACGGTATTAATACGCGCAGCCAGGCCACATTCGCGGGCAATTTTCGCGGCGTTGACCACATAGAAACGGGCTTTTTTCTGGTTCAGCACCGCCTGAACTTCCTGCGGCAGGCGCACCCAGACTTCGTCTGCGCTGTACGGCGTATTGAGGAGGAAAATACCGCCGGGCTTAAGGCGCTCGGCCATCTGGTATTTATCGATAAACTGCAGCTGGTGGCAGCCAACAAAATCGGCCTGAGAGATAAGATACGCGGAGCGGATGGGTTGTTCGCTCACGCGCAGGTGGGAAACGGTCAGGCCGCCTGCTTTTTTGGAGTCGTAGACGAAGTACCCCTGGGCGTACCACGGCGTGGAGTTGCCGATAATTTTGATGTTGTTTTTGGTCGCGGAGACGCTGCCGTCGCTGCCCAGACCGTAGAACAGCGCCTCAAGTTTGGCGGTCGAGGGCAGGGTATTTTCCGGCAGCGAAAGGGAAAGATTCGTCACATCATCATAAATGCCGACGGTAAAGCGCGGCTTAGGTTTTGCCTCGCTTAACTCGTTGAATACCGCCAGCACGCAGTCCGGCCCAAACTCCTTGGAGGACAAGCCATAGCGACCCCCGATTACGCGCGGCAGCGTTTCACGTTCGCCCTGATTAAAGGCTTCTGCCAGGGCGGTCATCACATCCAGATAGAGGGGTTCCGCCTGCGCGCCAGGCTCTTTGGTACGATCGAGCACCGCCACAGCGCGGGCGCTTTCAGGCAGAGCCGAAAGCAGATGTTTAGCCGAGAACGGACGATAGAGACGCACCTTAAGCACGCCAACTTTTTCGCCGCGCGTCAGCAGCTCGTCAACCACCTCTTCACAGGTCCCAATGGCTGACCCCATCAGCACAATTACCCGTTCCGCCTGCGGATGGCCGTAGTACTCAAACGGTTTGTACTCCCGGCCGGTTGCGGCGGCAAAGTCATTCATTGCCTGTTCAACATGATCGTAAACCGCGTTGTACCAGGGGTTCGTGGCCTCGCGGGACTGGAAATAGGTATCCGGGTTCGCCGATGTCCCGCGAATAACCGGGTGTTCAGGATTAAGTGCCCGGGCGCGATGCGCGTCGATTTCCGCCTGCGGCAGCAGATTCAGGATAGTGTCGTCGGCCAGCGGGACGATTTTGTTGATTTCGTGAGAGGTGCGGAAACCATCAAAGAAGTGAATAAACGGCACGCGGCTTTTAAGCGTGGCGATATGCGAAATTAAGGCAAAGTCCTGCGCTTCCTGAACGCTGCTGGCACATAGCATCGCGCAGCCGGTCTGGCGCACGGCCATCACGTCGGAGTGGTCGCCAAAGATAGAGAGCGCGTGGGTAGCAACGGTACGCGCGGCAACGTGCAGAACGAAGGGCGTCAGCTGACCGGCGAGTTTGTAAAGCGTAGGGATCATTAACAGCAATCCCTGTGAGGAGGTAAACGACGTGGAAAGCGCGCCGGTCTGAAGGGCGCCGTGTACCGTGGCAATCGCACCGGCTTCGGACTGCATTTCAACCACTCTCGGGACATCACCCCAGACGTTTTTTAACCCGTTACCCGCCCAGGCATCCGCCTGCTCGGCCATGGTAGAACTTGGCGTAATCGGGTAGATGGCGATAACTTCACTGGTGCGAAACGCGACTGAGGCAACTGCACCATTACCGTCAATAGTTTGCATAGGACAACACCCTTACATTGCGCAAAAAAATAGGGGTCTGTATTACGGCAACAAACCCTGAATATTATCTGTGTATTCTAGCAAACGGGGGAATTTACGATTTTCGCTTTTGTGTCCTTGGTATTCCTGCCATCAATGAGTAGATCAAACTTTTGGCGAAAAAATTGCGAGAAATTGTTTCCGGAGCGCATAAATACGCACTTCCACTCTCGACGACACGGGATGTGATGCCTATTATGCATAGGTTTCGCATTATTCATGGGGGAGAGAGCATGCGCTCAGCATTTTGGGTAGGGTGTGCCGCGTTATTGTTGTCGGCATGTAGCAGTGAGCCAGTCCAGCAGGCAACGGCAGCCCACGTGGCGCCGGGAATGAAAGCGGCGATGTCCAGTTCAGGTCAGGCCAACTGCGCGATGATTGGCGGTTCGCTGTCTGTCGCCCGCCAGCTTGATGGTTCTGCTATTGGGATGTGCGCCTTGCCAAACGGCAAACGCTGTAGCGAACAGTCGCTTGCCGTTGGAAGCTGCGGTAACTACTGATTATTCTACACGCTTAAACATCAGCGTTTTATCGGCTGTCGCCAGGGTTAACTGGTCCTCAGTCAGGTCGACCTGCGCCCCTTGGCGCAGCATGTCGCCGATGGTCTGATCCAGCTCATTCAGCTGCGGCTCAGTACAGAGCTTACGCGTCATGGCCAGCGTTTTAACCTTCAGCTCGCCTTCGGACAATTTCCCCTGTCCGTTGAAGCGGTTACACATCTGGCCAGAAACGCTGATGTTATTCACCAGGCTGATATCTGGCAGCGCGCCAAAGCTGAGCTCAGGTTGCGTTGTCGCGGTCTTCACGGCCTTACCGTTGACATTTTCCAGCACAAAGCGATGGTTTTTAAGTTGCTCCGGCTGTACGGAGGCTTTGCCCGGGTTAACGCAGCCGGAAAGGACAAGACTAATAACGCTTAACGCAATGAGCTTTTTCATTTTTCTTCTCAAACTATAAATACCGTGAATCTTTTTCCAGTGTAACGATACTCTGCCGTGCGTTAATGGGGTTTATCTGAAAGTGCTGGGAGGAGCCGGGCAACGCAGCGGTTGCCCGGAATGACGTTAATGCGATTTAAACCCTGCCGCCGTCATCAGCATGCGGAAGAGCATACTGACAGCAGCCAGCGCCAGTACGCTGCCGCCCCAGATAATGGCCAGCCACAGTAATCTTTTCCAGACCGGTTGTTGCATCAGTGATAACCCTCCCCATGCTGAACTTTGCCGCGAAACACGTAGTAGCTCCAGAAGGTGTAGACCAGAATAACGGGAATGATCAACAGCGCGCCCACCAGCATAAAGCCCTGGCTTTGCGTCGGGGCGGCGGCCTGCCACAGGGTGATCGACGGTGGAATAATATGCGGCCAGATGCTGATCCCAAGCCCGCTAAAGCCGAGGAATATCAACCCCAGCGTCAGGATAAACGGACGGCTATGGCTGGCGGGATTATTCAGGCAGCGCCACTGGTACAGGCTAAAAATCACCACCAGAGCAGGGACCGGCAGCAGATAAAACAGATTCGGCAGCGTAAACCAGCGCGCAGCGATGGCCGGTTGCGCCAGCGGCGTCCAGAGGCTGATCGCCGCAATAAACGCCAGAAGGACGATTAACAGCGTTTTCGACACCTCACGCATCCGCTCCTGCAGCGCGTTTTCGCTTTTCATCACCAGCCAGGTAGAGCCTAACAGCGCATAAGCCACCACCAGCCCCGCGCCGCAAAACAGGTTAAACGCGGTAAACCAGTCAAAGGGGCCGCCGGTATAGGCCCGGTCGGTGACGGTAAAGCCGTTAATGACGGCGCCTACCGTCACGCCTTGGGTGAACGTTGCCAGAATTGAACCGCCAATAAACGCCTTATCCCAGAAGGGGCGGTGGGCCGGCGTGGCTTTAAAGCGAAACTCAAATGCCACCCCGCGGAAAATAAGTCCGATCAGCATTAATGTCAGCGGAATGGTCAGGGCATCAACGATCACCGCATAGGCCAGCGGGAATGCGCCGAACAGCGCGGCACCGCCAAGCACCAGCCAGGTTTCATTTCCGTCCCAGACCGGCGCGACGCTGTTGACCATCACGTCGCGATCGTCGGCGTTCTGCGTTGCCGGGAACAGAATGCCGATCCCCAGATCAAAACCGTCCATCACGATATACATCAGCGTGGCAAAGACGATAATGACAAACCAGATAATGGAAAGATCGATACCCATTATGGCTGCTCCTTAT
The DNA here is from genome assembly GCF_035064085.1 of Enterobacter sp. R-1.6.2. Classification (NCBI taxonomy): domain Bacteria; kingdom Pseudomonadati; phylum Pseudomonadota; class Gammaproteobacteria; order Enterobacterales; family Enterobacteriaceae; genus Enterobacter; species Enterobacter sp. R-1.6.2. Next base: position 112,606 of record NZ_JASEYI010000001.1, on the reverse strand, counting down.
GTTCAGTTGTGACGGCAGAAAGCGGGCGCGCCGGACGTCCGTCGGACTCGGTGGCGAATGATTCATGCGGCTGCGGGCCTTTTCGGATGAGGCGCACCATATAGCTGTAACCCACGCCGAATACCGAGGTATAGACGACGAAGAAGGCCAGCAGGCTCACGCTCATGTGCAGGTCACCGTGGGCAGACACTGCATCCTTCGTTCGCTGGAGTCCGTAGACCACCCACGGCTGGCGGCCCACTTCGGTGGTGATCCACCCGGCCAGGATGGCAATCAGCCCGGTTGGCCCCATCAGCAGCGCAAACCACAGGAAAGGGCGCGACGAATACACGCGTTTTTTGTAGCGCAGCCAGAGTGCCGTTACCCCAAGCAGCAGCATCAGCATGCCCAGGCCCGCCATAATGCGGAATGACCAGAAGACGATGGTGGAATTCGGACGGTCTTCCTTCGGGAACTCTTTGAGGGCCGGAACCTGTTTATCCAGGCTGTGCGTAAGGATAAGACTCCCCAGCGCTGGGATCTCCAGCCCAAAACGGGTGCGCTCCTGCTCCATATCCGGCCAGCCAAACAGCAGCAGCGGGGTAGGCTCACCCGGCGGATTTTCCCAGTGGCCTTCAATGGCGGCAATCTTGGCGGGCTGGTGCTTTAAGGTGTTCAACCCGTGCATATCGCCCACCATGGCCTGGATGGGGGCGACAATCAGCGTCATCCACAGCGCCATCGAAAACATTGCCCGTATGGCAGGGGTATTATTGCCGCGCAGCAGATGCCATGCCGCGGATGCGGCCACAAACAGGGCGCTGCTTAGGAATGCGGCTATCGACATATGCAGCAGGCGGTAAGGGAAGGAGGGGTTAAACACCACGGCGAACCAGTCCACCGGCACGACCTGACCGTTGACGATCTCATAGCCCTGCGGGGTCTGCATCCAGCTGTTCGACGAGAGGATCCAGAAGGTAGAAATAATAGTGCCCAACGCCACCATGCAGGTGGAGAAGAAGTGCAGACCCGGCCCGACTTTGTTCCAGCCGAACAGCATCACGCCGAGGAATCCGGCTTCGAGGAAGAAGGCGGTCAGCACTTCATAGGTCAGCAGCGGGCCGGTAATGCTGCCCGCAAACTGTGAAAATCCGCTCCAGTTGGTGCCGAACTGGTAGGCCATCACCAGCCCGGAGACCACGCCCATGCCAAAGTTGACGGCAAAAATCTTCGACCAGAAATGGTACAGCGAGCGCCAGACCGGATTTTTGATTTCAGCCACAGCCCTTCAAGTACGGCAAGGTAGCTTGCGAGACCAATGGTGATGGCCGGGAAAATAATGTGAAAGGATACGGTAAAGGCAAACTGTATCCGTGCAAGGTGAAACGCATCTAAACCAAACATGCACAGCCTCAATGTCAAACGGTGTGCTGTTATGGTATAGGGGCAAAGTTCGGACTATCAGACGCAGAAAAGTGATTTTTAACCATAACAGTTGGCATAAATCTCATGCTTTAACCATCTGATATACTTCGCGCTGAGGAATAATAACAGTATTTTTATGAATTTTACGCATAAAACTGCTTGCCTTGTCGTCTGCGCCGTGCGTTAATGGTCTTCTGGTTTTGAGTCCAAATAAATATCTGACGTAGTTTTATAAAGCAGTTCTCATCACGTTGTGCCTCTCCGCAGCCTCTCTTGGGTCTTTATCTACTTTCCGATTCGTTTTGTTTAAAACCATTATTGCCCAATCGGCCCATTAGTAATTTACGTTTTACGTTTCAGGAGAATCCTATGACTTCTTATATTCATTTTCGCTGCCCATGCTGTCATGGCTCGCAGTACCGTACCTCAGTCTTTGACATGTCTGAGAAAAACCCACTCGGCGCGAAATGCATCTTTTGCAAATCGTCGATGATTACGCTCGATCACCTGGCCGCTGCGCGTCAGGCGCAAAGCCACGTTACCGAGTACCGTAAGTAATTCATTTCACGAACTATAACAGTTAGCTAAATCTTCTCTTTTTCTCCTGCTGATATACACTGTCGGTCATAAGGAGAATATGATGAAAAAATACCAGCGTCTGGCGCAACAAATTATCTCGCAGATTGAGCTTGGCGTATGGCTGCCGGGCGATAAGCTGCCTTCGCTGCGAGAGCAGGTGGCGAGCAGCGGCATGAGTTTTATGACCGTTGGCCACGCGTATCAGATGCTGGAAAGTCAGGGGCGCATTGTCGCCAGACCGCAGTCGGGCTATTACGTTGCCTCGCGCCCGACCGCACAACAGCCTGCTCCACCTGCCCAGGTGATGCGTGACGAAGTGGTGGATATTAACACCTACATCTTCGACGTCTTACAGGCCAGCCGCGACCCGTCCGTAGTTCCTTTTGCCTCCGCGTTTCCCGATCCCCGACTTTTCCCGCTGCAGCAGCTCAACCGCTCGCTGGCGAACGTCAGCAAAACCGCGACGGCGATGAGCGTGATTGAGAACCTGCCGCCGGGTAACGTCGATCTTCGCCACGCCATTGCCCGTCGCTACGCGCAGCAGGGAATGAACATCTCCCCGGAAGAGATCGTGATCACCGCAGGCGCGCTTGAAGCGCTCAATCTCAGCCTGCAGGCGGTGACCGAGCCGGGCGATTGGGTGATAGTCGAAAACCCGTGTTTCTACGGCGCGCTGCAGGCGCTGGAACGCCTGAAGCTCAAAGCGTTGTCGATTGCGACGGATGTCCGCGAGGGGATTGACCTCAATGCCCTTGAACAGGCGCTGAATGAGTACCCGGTTAAAGCCTGCTGGGTCATGACCAATAGTCAGAACCCGCTTGGCTTCACGCTGAGCGCGGAGAAAAAAGCGCAGCTTGTGGCGCTGTTAACGCAGCACAATGTCCCCCTGATTGAAGACGATGTCTACAGCGAGCTCTATTTTGGCCGCGAAAAGCCGCTCCCGGCGAAAGCATGGGATCGTCAGGACATGACGCTGCACTGCTCGTCCTTTTCAAAATGTCTGGTGGCCGGTTTTCGCATCGGCTGGGTTGCGGCAGGAAAACACGCGCGACGCATTCAGCAGCTGCAGCTGATGAGTACGCTCTCAACCAGCTCTCCCGTGCAGCTGGCGCTGGTGGATTACCTGGCGACTAAACGCTACGACGCCCATCTGCGCCGCCTGCGGCGGACGCTCGCAGAGCGAAAGCAGCAGGCCTGGCAGTCACTTTTGCGCCATATGCCTGCCGGCGTCAAAATCCACCATAACGACAGCGGCTACTTTTTATGGCTGGAGCTTCCGGCGCAGCTGGATGCGGGGCTGCTGAGCGAAAAAGCCTTAACGCACCACATCAGCATTGCCCCCGGAAAGATGTTTTCCACCTCTGACGCATGGACACCGTTCTTTCGTTTTAATACCTCCTGGGCCTGGGGAGAGCGAGAAGAGCAGGCGGTCATTCAGTTAGGAAAATTAATTAGCGCGATGATGGAATAATCTTTTCTGCGTTATTTAAATAATCAATTCTTATCCTGATGACGGCACGGCGAATATTTCGCGGTGTCCTGTCATAGGAAATCTGCATACCGTCTCTCGCGGCTAACTCCTTGTCTATAATCCAGTTAACGGGGAATGCGCCCTCTGTCACACCTTGATGAAATTTCCTGAAGCCGTACGGTGCGGCGCATTTGCGCGGTCTACGTTTAATAAGGGAGATATTTTTACGGCACGGCTGCCGCTAAATTTCATTGCGACAGGAGTAACTCTTATGAGCAAACATTTTGCCCGCAGCAGCCTGTGTGCGCTCGGCATGACTATCATGACAGCGCAAGCCGCAGAACCACCAAAGGCCATTGGCGACGGGGAAGGTCGGCTGGATATTATCGCCTGGCCGGGATACATCGAACGCGGACAGACGGATAAAAATTATGACTGGGTCACCCAGTTTGAAAAAGAGACCGGGTGTGCGGTCAACGTCAAGACGGCGGCCACGTCGGATGAAATGGTCAGCCTGATGGCGAAAGGGGGATATGATCTGGTTACCGCCTCGGGTGATGCCTCCCTGCGCCTGATCATGGGGAAACGCGTTCAGCCCATTAACCCCGACCTCATCCCCAACTGGAAAACCCTCGACGCGCGGATTGTGAAAGGGGAATGGTTTAACGTCGGCGGTAAAGTCTACGGCACGCCCTACCAGTGGGGGCCAAACCTGCTGATGTACAACACCAAAACCTTCCCGACGCCGCCGGACAGCTGGAGCGTGGTCTTTACCAAACAGGATCTTCCTGACGGTAAAACCAATCAGGGACGCGTGCAGGCGTACGACGGCCCGATCTATATCGCCGATGCCGCGCTGTTCGTCAAAGCCACGCAGCCGCAGCTGGGTATCAAAGACCCGTACCAGCTCACCGAAAAACAGTATGCCGCCGTGCTCAAGGTGCTTCGCGACCAGCATGCGCTGATCCACCGCTACTGGCATGACACTACCGTCCAGATGAGCGACTTTAAAAATGAAGGCGTCGTGGCCTCCAGCGCCTGGCCGTATCAGGCGAATGCCCTGAAGGCAGAGAACCAGCCCGTTGCTACCGTCTTCCCGAAGGAGGGGGTGACCGGCTGGGCGGACACCACCATGCTGCACGCGCAGGCAAAACACCCGATGTGCGCCTACAAGTGGATGAACTGGTCGCTGACGCCGAAAGTGCAGGGCGATCTGGCGGCATGGTTTGGCTCCCTGCCCGTGGTTGCAGAAGGGTGTAAGGCCAGCACGCTGCTGGGTGATAAAGGCTGCGAAACAAACGGTTATAACGAGTTCGACAAAATCATGTTCTGGAAAACCCCCATCGCAGAAGGCGGCAAATTTGTCCCTTACAGCCGCTGGACGCAGGATTACATCGCCATCATGGGCGGTCGTTAATTGCCCGGGAGCAGAACATGACGTACGCGGTAGAGTTTAACAACGTTTCCCGTCTGTACGGCGACGTACGGGCGGTGGATGGGGTCACCATTGCTATTCGTGACGGAGAATTTTTCTCCATGCTGGGGCCTTCGGGCTCCGGCAAAACCACCTGCCTGCGTCTGATAGCGGGTTTTGAACAGCTGTCAGGCGGCACGATTTCTATCTTCGGCAAAGAGGCGAGCGAACTGCCTCCCTGGGAGCGGGATGTGAACACCGTCTTTCAGGACTACGCGCTGTTCCCGCATATGTCGATTCTCGACAATGTTGCCTACGGGCTGATGGTCAAAGGCATCGACAAGAAAAAACGCCATGCGCAGGCCCGTGATGCCCTGGAAAAAGTGGGCCTGAGCTTTGCCGTTGCCCGCAAACCCTCGCAACTTTCCGGCGGCCAGCGACAGCGTGTCGCCATCGCCCGGGCGCTGGTCAATGAGCCGCGCGTCCTGCTGCTGGATGAGCCCTTAGGTGCGCTCGATCTCAAACTGCGTGAACAGATGCAGTTCGAGCTGAAGAAGCTTCAGCAGGAACTCGGCATCACCTTTATTTTTGTCACCCACGATCAGGGCGAGGCCCTTTCCATGTCAGACCGGGTGGCGGTGTTCAATAACGGGCGCATCGAGCAGGTGGATACCCCGCGCGATCTCTACATGCGTCCGCGCACGCCGTTTGTCGCCGGTTTTGTCGGCACGTCCAACGTCTTTGATGCGGGCCTTGCGCAGAAAATTTGCGGTATGGAAGGCAGCTATTCCCTGCGCCCGGAACATATTCGCCTTAATGAGGGCGGAGACGTTCAGGTTCAGGGCATCGTGCAGGCCGTTCAGTATCAGGGAGCGGCCACGCGGCTGGAGCTGAAGCTCGCCGATGGCGCCAAACTGCTGGTGAGCCAGGCCAATCTCAGTGAAACCTCGTCGCTGAGCGGCATTGCGCCGGGGCAGGCGGTGATGGCGTCGTGGTCACGCGAGGCGATGATTCGCCTGCACGAGGAGAGGTGAAATGGCTATGAGTGTCGCGCATCCTCCCGCCTCGCATGGGCGCTTAAGCCGCATGACGGCGCTGTTCTGGCGTAAACCGTCGCTCGGCCTGTTCCTGCTTCTGCTCGCGCCGCTCATGTGGTTTGGCATCGTCTATTTAGGATCGCTTCTGACCCTGCTGTGGCAAGGTTTTTACACCTTTGACGATTTCACCATGGCCGTCACGCCGGATCTGACCCTGGCGAACATTCGGGCGCTTTTCAACCCGGCAAACTACGACATCATCCTGCGCACGTTAACCATGGCGATTGCGGTGACGATAGCCAGCGCCATCCTGGCATTCCCGATGGCCTGGTACATGGCGCGATACACCCGCGGCAAGTGGAAAGCGTTTTTCTATATCGCTGTGATGCTGCCAATGTGGGCGAGCTACATCGTCAAAGCCTACGCCTGGACGCTGCTGCTGGCGAAGGATGGGGTGGCGCAGTGGTTTCTCAACCATATGTGGCTGGAGCCGATCCTGACCTCACTCCTTACGCTCCCGGCGATTGGCGGCAACACCTTGTCCACCTCCGGGCTGGGACGGTTTCTGGTCTTCGTCTACATCTGGCTGCCGTTTATGATCCTGCCCGTCCAGGCGGCGCTGGAACGCCTGCCTGCCTCGCTACTGCAGGCCTCAGCCGACCTCGGCGCGCGCCCTCGTCAGACCTTTCGCTACGTCGTTCTGCCGCTGGCGATCCCGGGTATTGCCGCGGGCTCAATATTCACCTTTTCCCTGACGCTGGGGGATTTCATCGTTCCACAGCTGGTGGGGCCGCCGGGTTACTTCATCGGTAACATGGTCTACTCGCAGCAGGGTGCCATTGGCAATATGCCCATGGCCGCCGCGTTCACGCTGGTGCCCATCGTGCTGATTTCACTCTATCTGGCGTTCGTGAAACGTCTGGGAGCATTCGATGCACTCTGAACGCGCACCGCTGTTCCTGAAAGTGGCAGCGTGGGGAGGCGTCATCTTCCTGCACTTCCCGCTGCTGATTATCGCGACCTATGCCTTTAATACCGAAGACGCGGCCTTCAGCTTTCCGCCGCAGGGGCTGACGCTGAAGTGGTTCAGCGTGGCGGCGGGGCGCGGCGATATTATTGAATCCGTGACGTTGTCACTTCAGATTGCCGCGCTCTCCACCGCGATTGCCCTTGTGCTTGGCACGCTTGCTGCAGCGGCGCTGTGGCGAAGCGAGTTTTTTGGCAAGAATGCGATCTCGCTGTTGCTGCTGTTGCCGATTGCGTTACCGGGGATCATCACCGGTCTGGCGCTGCTGACGGCATTCAAAACGATTGACCTTGAGCCGGGTTTTTTCACCATCGTGGTGGGACACGCCACCTTTTGCGTGGTGGTGGTGTTTAACAACGTGATTGCCCGGTTCAGACGCACCTCCTGGAGCCTGGTGGAAGCGTCGATGGATCTCGGGGCCGACGGATGGCAAACCTTCCGCTATGTGGTGCTGCCCAATCTGGGTTCCGCGCTGCTGGCCGGGGGAATGCTGGCGTTTGCCCTGTCGTTTGACGAGATAATCGTCACAACGTTTACGGCGGGACACGAGCGCACGTTACCGCTGTGGTTGCTCAATCAGCTCGGTCGTCCGCGCGACGTGCCGGTCACCAACGTTGTAGCACTGCTGGTGATGCTGGTGACAACTATCCCCATTCTGGGAGCCTGGTGGCTAACCCGCGACGGCGAGAACATCGCCGGCAGCGGGAAATAACAGTGAATTCAACAGGAAAATGCTATGCAAACACAACTGCTGATAGAGGGAAAACTGGTAACCGGAGAGGGAGAAAAACAGCCGGTCTATAACCCGGCCACTGGAGAACTCCTGCTGGAGATTGCCGAGGCGTCAGCGGCTCAGGTCGACGCGGCGGTTCAGGCAGCCGACCGTGCTTTTGCGGAGTGGGGGCAAACCACGCCGAAGACGCGCGCCGAGTGCCTGCTGAAGCTGGCGGATGCGATTGAAGCGCATGGGGAGGACTTTGCCCGGCTCGAATCCCTCAACTGCGGCAAGCCGCTGCACTGCGCTCTGGGAGATGAAATTCCGGCGGTGGTCGACGTTTTCCGTTTCTTTGCCGGGGCCGCCCGCTGTCTGAACGGGCTGGCCGCCGGGGAGTACCTTGACGGCCACACGTCGATGATCCGCCGCGATCCGGTGGGCGTGGTTGCCTCTATTGCCCCCTGGAACTATCCGCTGATGATGGCGGCCTGGAAGCTAGCCCCCGCGCTGGCGGCAGGGAACTGCGTGGTGATTAAGCCCTCAGAGATCACGCCGCTGACCTCGCTGAAGCTGGGAGAGCTGGCAAAAGACATCTTCCCGGCAGGCGTTCTGAACGTCCTGTTTGGCCGGGGGAAAACGGTCGGTGACCCGCTTACCGGGCATGAAAAAGTCCGTATGGTCTCGCTGACCGGTTCGATTGCTACCGGGGAACATATCATCGGCCATACCGCGTCCTCCATTAAACGCACCCACATGGAGCTGGGCGGTAAAGCGCCGGTTATCGTCTTTGATGATGCCGACCTGGATGCGGTTGTCGAAGGGGTGCGGACGTTTGGTTTCTACAATGCCGGACAGGACTGTACGGCGGCCTGCCGGATTTATGCCCAGAAGGGCATTTATGCCGCGCTGGTGGAAAAGCTGGGCGCAGCGGTCGCCAGCCTTAAAATGGGTGCGCCGGAGGATGCCTCGACCGAACTGGGCCCGCTCAGCTCGGCCGCCCATCTTTCACGCGTCTGTCAGGCGGTCGATGAGGCGAAAGCGCTCGGTCATATCCGCGTTGTCACCGGCGGGAGCAAAAAAGAGGGGGCAGGCTACTACTTCCAGCCAACCCTGCTGGCGGGGGCAAAACAGGACGACGCCATCGTTCAGCGGGAGGTGTTTGGCCCGGTGGTGAGCGTCACCGAATTTGACGACGAGGCGCAGGTGCTGGCCTGGGCGAACGATTCGCAGTATGGCCTGGCGTCATCGGTCTGGACCAAAGACGTGGGCCGCGCCCATCGCCTGAGCGCGCGCCTGCAGTACGGCTGCACCTGGGTGAATACCCATTTTATGCTGGTGAGCGAAATGCCGCACGGGGGCATGAAATTATCCGGCTACGGCAAAGATATGTCGGTCTACGGGCTTGAGGATTATACGGTTGTGCGGCATGTCATGATCAAACACTAAGTCCGCCATGCCTGGCCGCATGCGCGGCCAGGCGTTTCCCGCACCCGCCATGAGTGTTACGCAAGATACTCAATTGTTATTATCCGTAATCTTTAAGTGGTTATTCTGTAACGAAAAAACTTGATCTGTATCAACATATGACGCATATTGCGTGCGGTTATTTTTTCGGCTCTGGTATACAGAATGACGTTGTATCAAAAGATGTTGGTTTTTTACGCAATCATGGCTTCCATCTGCGCATTAATTACCTGGTTCCTCTCTAAAGACCGCAAACGTATCCGCCTGCTCAGCGCTTTTCTGGTGGGGTCAACCTGGCCAATGAGCTTTCCCGTTGCGCTGCTGGTCTCGCTTTTCTGAAGCACGCTTCCATTTTTAAAAGATGAATATGGCATTCCCGATACGGTAACTGTATAAATACACAGTGCATCGTAAAAGGAGTGCTTATGAACAGTTTTTACTCGCAGCAGGCCGGCTGTACCGTGCGCTGGCATGACCTGCCCGGCACCGGCGATCCCGTGGTGTTCATTCACGGGCTGGGCTGCGCCTCTTCCTATGAATATCCCCGTGTCGTTCATGACCCGCTGTTTGGCGCGCGCAGAGCGATTCTCATCGACTTGCCCGGCAGCGGCTACAGCGACAAGCCTGAACGCTACAGCTATAAAACCACCGACCAGGCCCACGTTGTGGCGGAGCTGATTGACCACCTTAAGCTGGATGCCTTCTGGTTATACGGCCACAGTATGGGCGGCAGCATTGCTATCGAAACGGCGGGGCTGCTTGCAACGCGCGTGAAGGGGCTGATGGTGTCAGAGCCCAATTTTCATTCGGGTGGGGGGATGTTCAGCCGGTCTATTGCAGCGCAAACCGAGCAGCAGTTTCTGACGCAGGGCTATGACGCCATGCTCAGTGCGGAAAAAACGGCGTGGGCAGGGTGTCTGCAGAGTAATGCGCCGTATGCCGTCTGGCGGGGTGCATCGAGCCTGATGGCGGGCATAGAGCCCGAATGGGAAGCGCAGTTCCTGTCACTTCCTTGCCCGGTAACGTTGATTTTCGGCGAGCTGTCTCTGCCGGATGACGATGTGGACGATCTGAAGCAAAAGGGCGTTGAGGTAAAAATTATCCCTGCGGCGGGGCACTCGATGTCGTGGGAAAATCCGTCTGCCCTGGCACAGACGTTAGCCGGGTGTATGACGGAGTGATGTGCGCAAAAGTTTCGCCCGGCGGCGCTACGCTTGCACCGTTGCGAAATGTAGGCCGGGTAAGCGCAGCGCCACCCGGCAAGAAATGCGGCTACATTGTTAATCAGCGTTCAGCGCAATAATGCGTGCAAGGCCTGACGTGCGTCAGGCTGAACATCATGCGGATGCCGGTAATCAATGTTCTCTATCGCGCGGCTATAGAGGGCGACCAGCCAGTCGTAAACGTATGCGGTGGCCGCATGCAGAGGCTGTTCCCCCAGGCGCGTCAATCGAGGCTCCGCGCTGCTGACCACTGGCGTGACGAAGATTGCCTGCCCCTTGCGGATGCGGCTTGCCGGACGTGTAGCCACGGGCGTCTGGTCATAACCCAGCCAGCCAATGAAATTGCCCATCACGGCATGCAGCTGTGCCGCGCTGCTTTTATCCGCTTCGACGATACGCTGAAGCTGTTGAGGCAGATTAAGCCGGTAGCTGGTGACCACCAGCACATCCGCGATTTGCTGTAATACCGAAGGCTCCAGCCCGAGGCGCGCGGCCGTGGCCTCATTGCGGCTCCACTGACGCAGATGATTTATCCAGACTCTGTGCGCCAGGCGCGCTTTGTCTTTTGTCTGGAACAGGCCGGTGCTTTCCTGGGTATTCTCGGCAAACAGGTCAATAGTGTCCGTAAACAGCCCGTTCACCTGCTCCTCGCGCGGCTGCTGAACGGCGAGCAGCGTTTCAAAGGCTTTCAGCGGCGGCAGCAGGCCTTCAAGCAGTTCGCCGTGGCGGGCGGCGCTGCTTTGCAGCGTGCGCACCATATTTTCGGCCTGAGCGCGTCTTGTCCCCGGCTCTTCAACCAGCGGTGCCAGATAGCTCTGCATCAGCGATGAGAGCTCCTGTCGCAGCAAGCCTTTCAGCGTGCCGAGACGCTTCTGTCGCTGCGCGGGCAGCGTGGCCTGAGACAGCCATTCGATGACGCGCTGCATGCTGTGGCTGTCCAGCGCCTGCAGCGTGCCCCAGCGTAAACCCGGCTTTCCGAGCAGATGCTGTACGGCTTCATCGAGATTCTGTCGGGTGGTAAAGCGGGCGTCGTGTGGCGTAATCGCCCATACCAGCCCCGGCAGGGCAGATTCTTCAGCAGGCTGCGTCTCCTTGACCCAGTTCATCAGCACTTTTGCTTTTTTGGCCGTCTGTTCGTGCTGCGCCGTCGCATTACAAATCACCAGCACATCCGGCTGAAGCTGTTGACGGTAATGCTCGAGCAGCCACTGGGACTTCGCCTGGCGTAGCGGGTCGGCACGGTTATCTTCAAAAACAGGAATATCAATAATATCGACGTTATCCAGCGCGCCGTTCTCAACCGGCAGCACCAGCTCGCGGGTCAGGAAGGCCAGCACGTCGACGGGGATGCTGATGGCGTTAAGCATTTCACCGCTATTTAGCGGATGAAGCAGCGTCTCCTGCGCGTCCTGAAGATCTAACGTGCCGTCGTGCGTCAGGAACCCTTCACCCGGCAGGCCAAAGCTGTCCACCAGCAGGCTAAGCGGGGCAGCAAGCTCGCCGGCATGGCTGGTCTGGTGCAGCACATGGGCCAGTTTTAACCACTGCTGGGTCAACTCCTGCTGCTCGCCCCACAGCAGCGACCAGACGCTGGCCCGCGTGCTGAGATCGAGAGAAGGCACCAGCCGGGCGAACTCATGCCACAGGGCATCATCAATTTGCTGCTTAGCGGCGGGTACGGTGCTTTGCCAGAAGCGGGCAATCGCACCCACTTCCTGAGCCGTTATGCCGGGCACGCCCTGCGGCTGGCGCAGCCCGCGCCATTTCTCCAGACGTGTCTCAATGACCGCCTTATCCACCGCGCGCATCTGCGGATGCAGCGTCGTGCGGGCAATAAACAGCTGTACCAGCTCGGCCTCGGTGACCAGGCTCAGACGCAGCGGGAACGCCTCATCCGCCACCTCCGGGCTTTCCGGCGTGAAGCGGACGGCCATGTTGGTCAGGGCATGTCCCGGATTGATATGCGAAAAATAGTCAAAGGTGCGCTGGCCCGGCGTCACGTTCAGGCGTCCATTACCGCTGCCGCACAGGGACAACAGCAGATGGGCTTTCGCGCTCTGTGAATGACCGTAAAGCCCAATGCTGCTCTGGCGGGTCATGGCGCGTTCAATGGCCTGCTCCCGCGCCTGCGCCGCGTTGATGCGAGCAAGCAGAGCGTCAGCATCGTTATCCAGCACAGGGGCGTTCAGGCGCGTCTCATTAATCCACCCGATTAAGGCCTGAGTGATGGTCGTCGTCGCTGTCATTTCAGGTATACGCTCCCGCTGTCGATCCAGTAGTGGCTGCCGCTGTGTCGGCGATCGGCCAAGGTATTCAGTTTGAAGGTTAATGCGTCAGGGGCAACCGGCGTGCCGTCCTGCAGCCAGGCATCGCTCAGCTCGAAGGCCTCAGGGCCTTCCTGCTTGCTGCCGCCGCAGAGCTTCAGCCGCACGTTCAGCACGCCGTCACCGGCAATCGCTTTCGCCAGTTCAGCCGAGTTGATGCTGAGCGTGTAGAGCGGCGTGGCGGGCCAGCGCGCGTTCGCCAGCTGGCGGAAGCCGAGGGTAACGTTACCGCGCAGCGGGAAGTGCAGACGCGCGTCGAGCTTCGCGCCCGGCTTATCAAGATCGATATCCTGATACCAGACGTTTTCCTCGCGCAGGGTATTAACGGTGTTATCCAGCACGCCGAGATACCGCACGGTTGAATACGCGCCAATGTCCGCAGCTTTAAAGTTGAAGCGCGGCAGACGCAGGTCGAGCGCCAGGCTGCAGAGCATGGCCCCCACCGCGGCCGTTGATTTCGGGTTGCCAATGCGCCCCTGCTGGCTGAACGGATACCACTCGTGCACCTGGTATTTATCCAGCCAGACGATACGGTTGACCGGCACCGGCTGCAGATGACGAATCAGCGCCTGAACGCCAGGCAGGCAGCCGGGGCGTCCGGTGATCAGCAGAATATCGCAGCTGTAATGGGATATCGCCTCGCACACCGCGTGGAGCGGCGAGGCCAGCGTAAACTGCCCGGCCAGCATCGCATCCTGCATTTCGCGGAAGTTCACGTGCAGCGGCACCGCGAACAGGTCAAACGCGTCTGAACCCGCTGGCAGGGCATGATCGATCGCCTGCTGCAGGTAATTCATGACGTTGCGGGTCGGTTTCTGCGGCAGGAGATCGCCAAAGGTGGCATGCAGACCGGCCAGCGGATCGTCAACGTCGCTCGATTCCCACGCGGCAAGAATAGCGTGGCCAATCGGCATAAAAAGCTGAAGCGCCGTTTGCTGGCGGAGTACGGCCTGGGTGTCTATGCGCCCGGAGTCACCGAACAGCGACGCCATCAGCAGCGAAGCGTCCGAGATACCGGATTTCTGCAGCTGCGTTTGCAGGGCAGGCAACACGTAGCGCTGAATCACGTCCAGAAGCGTATCGTCGCCCGCGACCTTAAAGCCTTCACGGAACAGCAGCTGCGGGGTGATTTTGACGTTATTGCCGGAACCGTCATCCAGCTGATAATGGGTAATCGCCATATCCGTTGTGCCGCCGCCGATGTCGATGGACGCGACGCGCAGCGCGCGGCCCGGCTGGCTACCCGGCTCAGGCTCACGGTCCGGGCGGGCCAGGGAGGCGAAGAAGGCTTCGGTCTGACCGCCAAAGCGGGAGATCGCTTCGTTATACAGCCAGACCAGCTGACCGCAGCTGGCTTCATCCCACTCCATCTGGATTTCAGGAACCGGCACCACGCTTTTATCCTGCTGTTTGCGGGTGACAAAATCCTCATCCTGCGGGTGCCAGCCCATCGCTTTCCAGACGATGGCGATGGCTTCAAACATGCGGCGACGGAAAATCTCGCGCTCCTGCTTTGGCATGGCCGAGGGCAGGGTCAGGATCAGGGTGCGCAGCTGGCGCGGCGACGCGGGGAAGCCCAGACGCAGGCGCGTGGCGACGCTGTTGATCTGTCCCAGCGCCTGCGCCAGCAGCTCGCACAGCATGTGCGTCATCAGCGTGCTGCGGCTGTACTGCGGCGAGAAGACCGGCAGCCGCTCGTCCTGCGGCAGCGTGAAGAGCGGTTCTCCGTCATCGTTCATCAGGTTCATCAGCGGAAACGCGGTGGCAAGCGGCTCACGCTGGGTTTTGCTGTTCATCTGGCTAAAGCGCCAGTCCTGCACGACCGGCGTTTCATCCCACAGGTAGCGACGCGGGCTGGAGATGCCGCTGTTGCCTTCGGTCCCAAGACGCTGCATCGCCAGCTTGCGGGCTTCATCGCCCACGCGAACAATCGACGGCCAGACAAAGGCATCTTCGCGACCGCTCTCTACCGAGAAGTGCTGCTTGCCAAAACGCGCTTCCGAAAACTCAAGACGGCTGGTGAACAGCGGCGCATTCAGGAACTGCGGCTCGCTTAGCGAGCGGACCTGCAGCTCGGCGGTCTGGCGCAGGCCATCGTTCGCATCGCCGTGGTCTTCGATAATGACGCCGCAGGTGTGGGTATTGCCCACGTCCAGGATCAGGTCGACCGGAATGGCAGGCGTGCTGAGCGTATGGGTAACAAATTTCACTTCCGGCACGGTAAGCTGTTCACCGAGCATGGTCAGCAGGTTAAGCCAGTGGGCCTGATATTCAAACCCGCGCATCGCCTGCTGGAGATCGCGTTCTGAGCGGTTTTCAACGCCGTCGGCATACTGGGTAAAGGCCTCGCGCAGCCAGCCGTCAATCCAGGTCTGGTCGAGGAAACTTTCTACCTCATTGTCTCGCCAGGCCAGCGCGAATCGGGTCCCGTTCAGAATATCGTTTTCAACCGGGGACAGGGCGGACGTGGCGTGTTCTGCAATCTGGCTGTCAAGGGCGAGCGTGACGCGGTGCGTATTGCCTGCCGTATCGGGTGTATCCAGCCTGCGCACCTGAACGCGGGCCCAGTTATCCGGCCCCTCAACAAAGGTTCGCGGCGGGTTGAAGCGCAGGAACGGAACCGGAAGCCAGACGCCGTCCAGCACCGCCAGGGACTGATGCAGCGGGATGGTGGTTTCCGGTTTAACCACTTCAGGCTGACCACCGTTCGTTCCCGGCACGGTATAGCGCCCGTTAACCAGGTCGAAATCGAGCCGCAGCAGCGGGCCGTTCGCGGTTTTACGTACGAAGCGCCCGTTGCTGGCGGTGTCCTGCGGCGTCAGACCGAAATCAAGGAACTGCACGCCGCTGTTGGCAATAAGCGTGACGCTTTGTTTATAGTCGCAAAGATTAACCAGCATAGGATCAGGCACCTGCTTTCTTGAACGTCAGGGGAACGACGGTATTGGCATCATAACGGGCGCGACATTCTGCGATATCGCTGGCGCCTGCTTTACAGGCAACCTCCGGCATCGGGTAGCGGGAACCGTCGGTGCAGCGGGCAGTACCGCGACTTTTAATCATCAGCTCGCCGTTGCTGTGCAGGCCGGAGAAGACCTCCGCGCGGCAGACAACGTTGTCGCCATGGACAACCCGGGCGAAGCCCTTATTGTTCTGGATCTGATAGCGCATTGACGGCGGCTTGCCGGTAACCGGATCTTTCACGTCGAGAACCGCACGCCAGGTGCCGTTCAGGAAACGCGTCGATCCCGCTTTCACCTGATTCGCTTCCATCACCATGGCATCTTTCGGGATGGCGACAATCACCACCGGGGCAGGCTGTGGCGCAGGCGCCAGAGCAGGCTCTTTTTCTTTGCTTGCCATGACCTCTGCCTGATGCAGCGGTAATTTCATGGCCAGCGGCTCAACCGCTTTGATCGGCTTTGGCGCACTCTCTACGGGCTGGGGGGCGGGCACCGGGGCGGGCTCAGCGGAAGGCGACTGTTTTGGCCACAGCAGCGGTGCGGCAATGGCGGCAACGATCGCGACGGCAACCGGCAGCGTCCACAGGGGAACGCGGCGCTTTTTTGCGACGATCGGCACAGCCGGTTCCTGAACGGGTTGCGCAACGGCCGGGGCCGGCTCTGGCTCATACAGATCTTCCGGCGTGATGCGCACCACCGTGGAAGGGGCGATCAGCGGCTCGTCGGCGTGTTCAAAGGCTACAACCGGTTCTGGCTCAGGCTCGGGTTCAGGATCTTCAATCACAACGGGGGCGGGCTCAGGGACCAGCGATTCACGCAGGCAGTCGAGAACATCGTCGCGCGCATTCTCGTTCAGGTTGACGAACCCCCAGAAGCTGATGACCGGCTTTCCGTCAACCAGGAAGAGGAAGTTTTCACCCGGGAACTGAAACGCCTTCGACAGCAGAGAACCAAAAAGCTGCTGCGCGGTTTTGGGCGACAGGAGGCATTTCTTGCTTAACGACTCAACGCTGGCTAGCGTGTTTTCCAGGTAGCGCAGGGCGCGATAACGGTCATCTTCATCGGCCGCTTTCCAGCTGGTTACGCTCCCTTCAACAGGGGAATACCAGTCCACGCGGTCACCGCTGTCGTTGACCTGCGGAATAGCCAGACAGTCGACGATGGCCTGTTGTTTGCGCAACCGGAGCGCTTCCCGGATTTGTAACGCTGATTCAAAAACGGCTTGTCCGCCGCCGCCCACGGCCTGAAAGTCATCCAGGTTACCGCTGCGTAAAAGAGTTTTTGCCACGATTTGATCCCATATACTTCTTCACACCGTTACTTTAACGAAACGAGGAAGCAACCAAACGGGGGAAGAGACGCTAAAAGGACCGATTTCTTGCGGCATAGAAAGTGACGGTTGTGCTTGACGAATAATGGCCCTTAAGGCAAATCACCTTTTCGGGCGCTGGCTGTTAAAACAGCAAAAAACGCGGCTTTAGAATAACCTGATAGTGTTTCGTTATTTGCCAGGTCATATCGCCTGTGCTGTTATTACTGTCTTATATAATAAAACTGTCAGGGTTATAACCATGTCTACAGGGAAAACACTGCTCGCCCTTGCGCTGAGCGCGCTGTTACCAGCCGGTGCCGCATGGGCGGCAAACAACGACACCCTTATTTACTGTTCTGAAGCGTCCCCCGAGTCCTTCAACCCGCAAATCGCCAGCTCTGGCCCGTCTTTTGTGGCCAGCTCTCAGGTACTGTATAACCGCCTGATCAATTTTGACCCGGTGAAAAACACCCCGGTCCCGTCGCTGGCGGAGTCCTGGACGATTTCGCCGGACGGCAAGACCTATACCTTTGCCCT
Source organism: Enterobacter sp. R-1.6.2 (assembly GCF_035064085.1). Taxonomy (NCBI): domain Bacteria; kingdom Pseudomonadati; phylum Pseudomonadota; class Gammaproteobacteria; order Enterobacterales; family Enterobacteriaceae; genus Enterobacter; species Enterobacter sp. R-1.6.2. The sequence goes on along the minus strand of NZ_JASEYI010000001.1, from coordinate 95,136 downwards.
GCGCAAAGGGGTGAAGTTCAACAGCAATAAATACTTCAAACCGACGCGCGATTTTAACGCCGATGACGTTATTTTCTCGGTTCTGCGTCAGAAAGACCCTAAACACCCGTATCACAACGTGTCGCAGGGCAACTACGAATACTTTAACGACGTCGGGCTCGATAAGCTGATTCAGGACGTGAAAAAGGTCGACGACTATCACGTTCAGTTCACCCTCAGCGAGCCTAACGCCGCGTTTCTGGCCGACTGGGGGATGGATTTCGCCTCGATTCTTTCCGCCGAATACGCCGACGCGATGCTGAAAAAAGGCACGCCTGAAAACGTGGACACCTGGCCGATTGGCACCGGGCCTTATGTCCTGCAGCAGTACAAGGTGGATTCGCTGATTCGCTACGTCGCTAACCCGAACTACTGGGAAGGCGAGGTGCCGACGAAGCATCTCATCTTCTCCATCACGCCGAACGTGGAAACCCGTCTGGCGAAGCTGCAGACCAACGAGTGCCAGATTATTCCTGCACCGTCCCCGGTTCAGTTTGACGCCATCAAGAACAACAAAGACCTGACGCTGCACTCGGTCGATGCGCTGAACGTCGGCTATCTGGCGTTTAACACCGAGAAAAAACCGTTTGATAACGTGCTGGTGCGCCAGGCGCTTAACTACGCGACCGATAAGAAGGCTATCGTCAATGCGGTCTTTATGGGTTCCGGTACGGTGGCAAAATCGCCGATCCCGCCAAATATGCTGGGCTTTAATAAAGACCTGAAGGACTACAGCTACGATCCTGAAAAAGCGAAAGCGCTGCTGAAGCAGGCGGGGCTGGAGAAGGGGGCGGAAGTCACGCTGTGGTCAATGCCGGTTCAGCGTCCGTACAACCCGAACTCTCGTCGTATCGCGGAGATGATCCAGAGCGACTGGGCGAAAGTCGGCGTGAAGGCCAAAATTGTCTCTTACGAGTGGGGTGAATATCTCTCCGGGATGCGTAAAGGCGAACATGACTCCGCGCTGTTTGGCTGGATGTCCGATAACGGCGACCCGGACAACTTTGCCGACGTGCTGCTGGGCTGCAACAGCATTAAAACCGGATCAAACGCCGCGCGCTGGTGCGATAAGGGTTATGATGATCTGGTGCAAAAAGCGAAGCTGACCAGCAGCCCGGCCGAGCGCGCGAAACTCTACGGCCAGGCGCAGGAGATCTTCTACCAGCAGGCGCCGTGGATCGCACTGGCAAACGGGAAAACGTTCTATGCGACCCGCAGCAACGTGACCGGATATAGCGTGAGCCTGATGGGCAGCGATTTCTCTAAGGCGAAGCTGAACTAATATGTTGCCCGGTGGCGCTGCGCTTACCGGGCCTACGGTTCCCCCTGTAGGCCGGGTAAGGCGTAGCCGCCACCCGGCAATTAACAAGGAGTGACAATGTCACATTTAAATGAAGTTACCGCCCGTGTCGATGCCGCCATTGAAGAGGGCGTCATCACCCATATGAATGAACTGCTGATCGAATTAAGCGATGATGCAGATCTCAGCCGTGAAGAACGCTACACCCAGCAGCAGCGTCTGCGTACCGCGATTTCGCACCACGGTAAGCAGCATAAAGAGGAGTTGGACGCGCGTGAGGAACAGCTGACCAAAGGCGGCACCATACTGTAACGTTCAAAACTGGCGTCGCGCCACCAGCCAGGCCCCGACGACCAGCATCACCGCGCCGCACACCGGGCCAATCAGGGCGCGCAGCGGAATGCCGTTGCTTCTCAGCACGTCCATCACCAGCCCGCCAATCAGCTGGCTTGCCACCAGCACGGCGATAGTCGTCGCCGCGCCAACGTTCTGATACCCGCTGATGCTGGCAAACACGAAAAATGACCCCAGCAGCCCCGGGATAAGCGTCCACCAGCGCACCGTTGCGGCCAGCTCGCTGAATCCGGCTGCGCCCTGTTTCAGCAGCAGAATGCTGACAAACAGCACAATGCCGACCAGGGAGTTCAGCAGCATCGCGATAAGGATCGTGGAGGAGGACTGGGTGATGCGCACCATTAAGGTGTTTTGCACCACCAGACCAATTCCCGCCGCCACCAGAAACGCCAGGGTCAGGGATTGATTCATGGGATGGCGTCCGGATCGCTGCGCTCGTCCAGCTGCAGCTGCATAAAGGTTAAGTCCAGCCAGCGGCCAAACTTGGTTCCCACCTGCGGCATCTGCCCCGTGGTGACAAAACCAAGCGTTTCGTGGAGGTGAATCGAAGCATGGTTTTGCGCTTCAATACCGGCCACCATCACGTGTTTGCCGATGGCGCGGGCCTCGTTAATCAGCGCGATCATCAGCGTGCGGCCAATGCCTTTTCCCTGATGGTCCGGGTGGACGTAGACCGAATGCTCAACCGTATGACGGAAACCGTCGAAGGCGCGCCAGTCACCGAAAGAGGCGTAACCGGTGATAACGCCGTTTTCTTCACTCACCAGAACCGGGTAACCTGCGAGCGTGCGCGCCTCAAACCAGGCGATTCGGTTATCGGTATCGACGGTTTTATCGTTCCAGATCGCGGCAGTATGCAGCACCGCGTGGTTGTAGATTTCGCCTATCGCAGCGCAGTCTTCCTTGCAGGCATGACGAACGATCATGATTAACCCTCTGTGTGTTGTTTACTATAGTATTACGTTATTCCTACGATATTACACAATCGTATCGCCCGATCGCTACGGCATAAGCCATATTTTTTTGTTATCAAAAGCCCATTGAAATGCCGTTCATACACTATAGTATGACGTCATGAACACCATAACAGACACAATGAATCAACGGATTAGCGCAAGAATTCGCCTTGAACGCGAGTCTCGCGGATGGTCCCTGAGCGAGCTTGCTGACCGGGCAGGGGTCTCGCGCGCGATGATCCACAAGATAGAACGCGGAGACAGTAGCCCGACAGCCACCTTGCTGGCCCGTCTGTCCGGCGCGTTTGGTATCAGCATGTCCACGCTCATTGCCCGGGCCGAAATGCAGGAGGGCAAGCTGCTGCGCCTTGCCAACCAGCCCGTCTGGCGCGACCCACAGACGCACTACCTCCGCCGCCATGTTTCTCCCCGCACCGATCTGCCCATCGACCTTGTTCAGGTTGAACTGCCCGCGGGCAGCGATGTTCCGATGCCTGCCTCTTCTTACGCGCTGGCACGTCAGCTTATCTGGCTTCAGTCCGGCGAGCTGGTGTTTCAGGAGGGCGATACGCGCCACGAAATGCACGCCGGAGACTGCCTCGAGCTGGGGCCGCCAAATGACTGCCGGTTCATCAACGAAACGAATGAAACCTGCATCTATCTGGTCGTACGGCTTAACCAGTCTGCCTCGTAATGCTAATGCGATAACGCCGATCGTGAGCCAGGCTGTAATGACATTTGTACCAGAAGGAGATCCCGATGAATCAACCTGTTTCGCAAAATCGCCGCTGGGTACTGGCCTCCCGTCCTCAGGGTGCGCCGGTGGCGGAAAATTTTCGTCTCGAAACGCAGCCTGTTCCCGCCCCGGCTGAGGGACAGCTTTTGCTGCGCACCGTCTGGCTGTCGCTGGACCCTTACATGCGGGGGCGCATGAGCGATGCGCCATCCTATTCCCCTCCGGTTGAGCTTGGTGCGGTAATGGTGGGGGGAACGGTCAGCCGCGTTGAGCAGTCGAATCATCCCGACTTCAAAGCCGGGGAGTGGGTGCTGGGCTACAGCGGCTGGCAGGAGTATGAACTCTCGGACGGCAGCGGCCTGGTGAAGCTGGGCGAAAATCCGTCACATCCTTCCTGGGCGCTGGGTATTCTGGGCATGCCGGGCTTTACCGCCTATATGGGATTGCTGGATATCGGGCAGCCAAAAGCGGGCGAAACGCTGGTGGTCGCCGCGGCGACAGGCCCGGTTGGCGCGACCGTCGGGCAGATCGGTAAAATCAAAGGTTGCCGGGTGGTCGGGGTCGCCGGTGGGGCTGAAAAATGCCGCCATGCCGTTGAGGTCCTCGGGTTTGACCTGTGTCTGGATCATCACGCGGCGGACTTTGCCGAACAGCTGAAACGCGCCTGTCCGCAAGGAATTGACGTCTATTATGAAAACGTCGGCGGCAAAGTATTTGACGCCGTGCTGCCGTTACTGAATACCTCCGCGCGCGTGCCGGTGTGCGGCCTGGTGAGCGGCTACAATGCGACGGGCCTGCCCGAGGGGCCGGATCGCCTGCCGCTCCTGATGGCGACCATCCTGAAGAAACGCATTCGTATGCAGGGCTTTATCATCGGCCAGGATTACGGTCACCGCATTAAGGAGTTCCAGGAAGCGATGGGACGCTGGGTGCAGGAGGGCAAAATTCACTATCGTGAACAGATAACGGACGGGCTGGAGAACGCGCCCGAGGCGCTGATTGGCCTGCTCGAAGGGCGTAACTTCGGCAAAGTCGTGATTCGCGTCGCGAGTGACAATAAATAAACAGCACTATGGCGGGGTTTCCCGCCATATTTATTTGTGAAGATACGATATATTGTCTTTAATTAATGGACATGGCATTTCGCGCCCGCATCCCGGATGGGCCCGGAACCAATAAAAAAAACAAACTTTGCTTTTTTGATGTTTTTACGTACTTCCCACCACCAGGCATGACGATACAGGATATATCGGACCAGCGTCGTTTTATTAAAACTGGCGTTTAAAAATAGCATTAAGTTTTAGCTACAGGAATTGAACATGCTTGATTTGGACCACTTAGAAAAAGCCCAAAGGGTCAGTCTTACCATGCAAGTTGAACACAGTTTGAAAGGAGCGTTAATTACAGGCTCACTCAAACCTGGGGCACGACTGATTACGAAAGAGATTGCCGATAAATTAGGAACCAGTATTACCCCTGTTCGCGAGGCGCTGTTGCGCCTGGTGTCATCAGGGGCGCTACACGCCACGCCGGCGCAGGCATTTCTGGTTCCGGAGGTCACGCTGGAGCGCTATAACGAGATTAACGCTATCCGCAAGCAGCTTGAGCCGATGGCGGTCGCCGCGGCCTGTCAGAATATGTCTGATAGCAAACTGGAGGCGTTGCGCAAATTGTCGGATGCCTTTCATGAGGCCATGCGCAACGGGAACGTCCAGCAGGCATTGCATGCGAATCGCGTCTTCCGGTTTACGCTTTATCAGTATGCGGAAATGCCTACGCTTAATGCCTTAATTGAGCAGCTGTGGGTGCGCATCGGGCCCTGTATGAACTATCTACATCAGGAGCTTAACGACATCAAAGCCTCGACATATCACTATGACGAACTGCTTTCCGCCCTGGAGCGAAGAGATGTTGTTGCCTGCCAGAAGGCGATTGATAAGGTGATTGATGAAGCGAATTTGCTTTTACAGCGACAATATTTTAACTAAGAGATTATTTAGCAGAGCGACTATATTTCGCCCCTAATTATTTATCTGGTGAATAACTCCTGATGGTTTATTGCCATCAGGAGCGTTATTTCATTAATTAAATAAACTTTTCTTATCGCTTACTCGAAGCGATAAGAGACCGACAGCCCGACCCCGTAGTTACGGCCTGGTGCAGGCTCGTAATAACGACCGTTTGACTCGTTGACAATAACCGAGCCCGCGTACTCTTTATCGAACAGGTTATCGACGCGGCCAAAGACGTCCATGCCCCAGCTGCCGTAGTTGAATTTATACCCGGTGTTCAGCCCGACCACCGTATACGACGGCGCTTTCGCCGTATTCTCGTCGTCGGCCATGATATCGCTCATGTAGCGCACGTCTGAACCCGCGTACCAGCCTTCCTCCGGCTGCCAGCCAAACGAGGCGTAACCCATGTTGCGGGCAATGCCCGGCATCCGGTTACCGTTACAGTCTGCGTCGCTGCAGACGTTAGTCCGGTAGGTGGCATCCAGGTAAGTCCACGCCATCTTCAGCTTCCAGTTCTCGGCAAACTGCTGGTCGAGGGAGACTTCCACCCCCTGACGACGGGTTTTACCGGCATTTTTATAGCTGGTACGCCCGCCAGAGCTGGCATCCACCACGATCTCATCATCCGTATCGGTGCGGAACAGCGCCGCGGTCAGCAGGCCATTGCCGATGCGGGTTTTGCTGCCCACTTCATACGTGTTGTTGGTGGACGGCTGCAGGCCGATGTTCAGGCCGCCCTGGTTATCGGCGCGATAGGAAAGCTCGTTGATGGTCGGCGTTTCGAATCCACGACCTGCGGCAGCGTAGAGGTTCCATGCGTCCGTCACCGCATACTTCACGGAACCGGCCGGGAGCCACTTGTGATAGCTCGCGTCACCGCTGTCATCGCCGTTGCCCGGCGTAACGTAATGGTCGTTGGAATCAAACCAGACCGAGCTGTAGCGCACCCCCGCATCCACCGACAGTTTCTGCGTCAGCTGCCAGCTGGTTTGCAGGTAAGGGTCAACGTTCCACATCAGGTTACGTTCGTTTCGACGCTTGTCACCCTTCACGCCGTAATCCGGCACGCCGTTGTTCATCACGAAGTTTTCGTATCCGCGACGGTCTTCGCTCAGGTTTTCGTAGTTCAGACCGGTGGTAAAGGTCACCGGCACCAGCAGCTCGCCACGGTGTGTCCAGCGGGTATCCACGCCCTGATAGTGTCGCTGCATATCAATCACGCCGCCGGAGTGGGAGGCTTTCAGCTGCGGCTGATACGGAATCGACTGGTACTGCGTCATTTCACGCTCGCCGGCGTACATCATCACGCTGAGATCGTCCTGGGTGCTGAGCTGACGATCGTAGCGCAGGCCGGCCTGGGTCTGCTTGATGGTCTTGCGGGTGTTGTACTGATCGCCGCGCGGAGACTGACGCGGATTGTTCTGCCACTCCTGATAGCTCAGCCCGCCCGGATCGTTGGCCTTCATGTCCACGCTGTTAAAAATCAGCGTCAGCTTGCTGACGTCGTCAATGCGCACGCCCAGTTTGGCGTTAGCGAGGTTTTTGCGCGCGCCGCTGTGGTCGCGGTAGCCTTTGGTGGTGAAGCGGGTGGTGGAAACGGTGTAATCCACATCGCCCGCGTGGGTGCCGTCACCCATCGCGCCGGTGGCTTTCATGCCGTAGCGCCAGGTACCGTAGCTGCCGTAATAGCTGCTGGCTTCAATGGTCGGCGGCTGCTGACCGGTCTGGGTGTTGATGTTAATCACGCCGCCGGAGGCGTTGCCGTACAGGGCAGAGAAGGGGCCGCGCAGCACTTCAACGCTCTCCACGCTGGAGAGATCGATGTTAGAGGTCTGGCCCTGTCCGTCCGGCATGGTGGCAGGGATACCGTCGACATACATACGGATACCGCGCACGCCAAACGTTGAGCGGGCACCAAACCCACGCATTGAAAGCTGGAGATCCTGGGCATAGTTCTGGCGGTTCTGAATTTGCAGTCCCGGGACGCTGCCAAGAGATTCAGACAGGTTGATGCGCGGCGCGGCGTGGCGCATGTCATCGCCATTGACGACGCTGACCGCGGCCGGGGTATCCAGTTCCGATACGGTTTGCGGCGTGGCGCTGACGATCATGGTCTGTTCCTCCGCGCTCATTGCGGTTAGCGGCGCGAAAATAACGGGAACCAGCAGCAGCGGGAGAGAAGCCTTACGGGCAGAAATGATTTTCATGAATAAAACCGGTTGTGGTGTATAAACGAACCAAATGGAACATGTCCATACATGTTAAAGGTTTTGTAAATGTTTTGAAAACTATAACCGCACATTGCGTTAATGAAAGGCGAAGCGCGAAAGAAAAACTCCACATTCAGTTCATTAATGATTACTATTCTCATTATCAAAAGGCAATGCCATGACGTTGCCTGCCGGAAGTGATGTCAGCCCAACCCCCTCTTTTCAAAAAAGGAATTGTTATGTCTTTACGTCATCTGTGCTCGCCGCGTCTGAGCCTGTCACTGCTGTCTGCCACTTTACTGCTTGCCGGGACGTTCCAGGTGCATGCCGCCGAAGAGGTGCTGCGTAAAGCGGTGGGCAAAGGGGCGTATGAAATGGCGGTCAGCCAGCAGGAGAATGCGCTGTGGGTGGCGACCTCGCAAAGCCGCAAAACCGATAAGGGCGGAGTTATCTATCGCCTTGACCCGGTCACGCTGGACGTGACGCAGGCGATTCATAGCGATCTCAAACCCTTTGGCGCCACGCTCGACGGCGCGACGCAAACCCTGTGGTTTGGCAACACCATCAACGGCGCTGTGACGGCCATCGATGCGAAAACGGGCGACGTGAAAGGGCGTCTGGTGCTTGATAATCGCCAGCGCAGTGAAACCGTCAAACCGCTGCAGCCGCGCCAGCTGGTGGCGGATGACGCGAACAACACGATTTACATCACCGGCGTCGGCAAAGAGAGCGTGATTTGGGTGGTGGATGGCGCCACGCTGAAGCTGAAAGAGACCATTGCCAATACCGGTACGTACAGCACCGGTCTGGCGCTGGATGCGCAGGCGAAACGCCTCTATACCACGAATGCGGACGGCGAGCTGGTAACCATAGATACGGCCACCAATAAAATCCTGAGCCGCAAAAAGGTGCAGGATGACGGTAAAGAGCACTTCTACCTGAACCTCAGCCTCGATACCGCCGGCCAGCGCGCGTTCCTGACCGATTCAAAACAGCCGGAAGTGCTGGTGGTGAGCCTGAAAGACGGTAGCGTGATTGAGAAGATCGCCGCACCTGAATCACTGGCGGTCCTGTTTAACCCGGCCCGCAATGAAGCCTATGTGACGCACCGTGAAGCCGGTAAGGTGAGCGTGATTGACGCGAAAACGTATAAGGTCACAAAAACCTTCGACACGCCGGTCTACCCGAACAGCCTGGCGCTCTCTGCCGATGGCAAAACCCTGTACGTGACGGTGAAACAAAAATCGACTCGCCAGCAGGAAGCCACCCAGCCTGACGACGTCATTCGTATCGCGCTGTAAATAAAAAAAGGGAAGGCATTTGCCTTCCCTTTTTGATGCTTACGGACGCTTAACGCGAGGTTTCTTCTACCAGCGGTGCGTCGTGTTTTTCATCGTCGTGATGAACCGGCGCGGTGCTGTGGATCTCGTGAACGCGCTTACGCACGCCAAACCAGCCGGCAATCAGCAGTACGGCCAGCAGAGGAATGGTCGCGATGGTGTAGGTACCGTTCGGGTAGTCGAACGCCATCAGCACCAGCACGCTGAACAGGAACAGCAGGGTGAGCCAGGAGGTCACCGGTGCGCCCGGCATCTTGAAGCTCACATCAGCCGCTTTGCCTTCTTTGATCGCTTTGCGCAGACGCATCTGGCAGACCACAATAAAGGCCCAGGAGGCGATAATCCCCAGTGCAGCCACGTTCAGAACGATCTCAAATACGCGGGACGGCACAAGATAGTTCAGGAACACGCCAAAAACGTAAACCACCAGCGTTGCCAGAATCCCCGCATAGGGAACCTGCTGCTTGCTCATCTTTGACATGAACTTCGGCGCAGAACCGCCCATCGACATGGAGCGCAGGATACGACCGGTAGAGTAAAGACCGGAGTTCAGGCTGGAGAGCGCCGCGGTCAGGACCACGATGTTCATGATGCTGCCAACGTAAGGCACGCCGAGCTTAGAGAAGAAGGTCACAAACGGGCTCTGACCTGCCTGATAGGCAGTCCACGGGAGCAGCAGAACCAGCAGCACCACGGAACCGACGTAGAACAGACCGATACGCCAGATCACGCTGTTAATGGCTTTTGGCACCATGGTCTGCGGATCTTTACATTCACCTGCTGCGGTGCCCACCAGTTCGATGGAGGCGAAGGCGAACACCACGCCCTGAACCAGGACCAGCGCAGGCAGCAGACCGTGCGGGAAGAATCCGCCGTTATCGGTTATCAGATGGAAGCCGGTGGCATTGCCGTCCAGCGGTTTACCGCTGCCGAGGAAGACGGTACCCACGACCAGGAACACCACGATGGCCAGCACTTTTACCAGCGCAAACCAGAACTCCATCTCCGCGAACCACTTCACGCCGATCATGTTCATGGTGCCGACAATCGCCAGCGCGCCAAGCGCAAAGACCCACTGCGGCACATCGCCAAACGCGCCCCAGTAGTGCATATACAGCGCAACGGCGGTGATATCGACAATACCGGTCATCGCCCAGTTGACGAAGTACATCCAGCCCGCAACGTAGGCCGCTTTTTCACCGAGGAATTCACGGGCGTAAGAGACGAAGCTTCCGCTGGAAGGGCGATGCAGTACCAGTTCGCCCAGCGCACGAAGAATGAAGAAAGAGAAGATCCCGCACACCAGATAGACCAGGGCGAGAGCCGGGCCAGCCATTTGCAGACGCGCACCCGCACCTAAAAACAGCCCCGTTCCGATAGCGCCGCCGATGGCGATCATTTGAACCTGACGGTTGCCCATCGCTTTGTGGTAGCCCTCTTCGTGGGAGTTCAACCAGCGACGTTTAGCAGCATGATGATCGGCTGCGCTTTTATTGCTTGTTTTCATTGAGTTACCTGTTTGCCTGTCTGAACCATTATCGTGATAGTCCTGCCTGGCAGAGCGCAATACAAACGATTGCTTCTGCGCAAACACATGTCGCCTTCCCAGTCATTCTGCGTATGGATAAGGCGAAACATGGCGAGGCATCCTACCTGCAATTCATAAGCGACGCAAAATATAACCGTGCCGAAAGTGATGCACGTCGAAGGAAATCGTGTGGTCAGAGCAGACGGCGATCACAACACGCTGAATCGTGATGAGTTTTTAGACAAAACATTTGGCGGGTTGATTATTTAATCATCAGAATCTCTTAATTATTACCAGGTGGTAAAGATTTTGACTGCTGGAGAGCATCTAACAGTAACCTGAAAGCGGTAGTGTGCTGGCGACGGCTCGGATAATAAAGGTGATACCCCTCGAAAGTAGGGCACCACGATTCAAGGACCCTGACGAGCCGTCCGTGATTAAGCGCCCCCAGAACCGACGCCTCCGGCACGTAGGCTAATCCGAGGCCATTCTCAGCGGCGTCGATGCGCTGCGACAGGCTGCTCAGCGTAAGCTGCCCCTCAACCCGAACGCGAAGCTCGCGCCCGTCGCGTTCAAATTCCCAGTGATACAGTCCGCCGCGCGTGGGCAGGCGCATGTTGATGCAGCGGTGTTCAGCAAGCTGCTCCGGCGTCTGCGGCACGCCAAAGCGAGCCAGATAATCCCTGGAACCGACCACGGCCATGCGCATATCCGGCGCTATCCGTACCGCAATCATATCTTTTGCCACCTGTTCACCCAGGCGTACTCCCGCGTCGAAACGGCCATCCACGATATCCGTCAGGCCGTTATCTACCGTCACTTCGACGTTAATCTCAGGATACTGCACCATAAACGCCTTCAGTACCGGCCAGAGCACGGCGTCCATCGCATGCTCGCCGGCGACGATGCGAACAGAACCTGCGGGTTTGTTGCGTGCGCTGCGAAGCGTCGTGAGCTCCTGCTCAATCTCCATCAAATGCGGGCTTAAGCGCGTAAAGAGCTGCTCACCCGCCTGGGTGGGAACAACGCTGCGGGTTGTGCGGGTTAAAAGGCGAACGTCGAGCCGCGCTTCAAGCTTGCGCATGGCATGACTCAGCGCCGATTGCGAGACGCCCAGCTGCGCCGCCGCGCGCGTAAAGCTGCGCTCGCGGGCGACCACCATAAAAGAGAGCAGGTCGTTGAAATTATCTTTTAGCATCGCGATTGCCTCTATTTATGAATTTCAATCATATTTCCTATCTGATTATGCACACTAATGCTCCGGATTGCTTTGCGCTACTGTTAACGCAACAGTAAACGAGGAGCATAAGATGAAAATTATCCGCAGCGGATCATTACCTTCAGCAAAAGGACCGGAAGCCTGGTTCACCGGCACCGTCCGCATTGACGCACCATTTCAGGCGAGCGAACCTGCCAGCGTCGGCGGGGCAACCGTGACCTTTGAGCCGGGCGCGCGCACCGCGTGGCATACGCATCCCCTTGGGCAAACGCTGATTGTGACGCAGGGTCGCGGCTGGTTACAGGAGTGGGGCAAAGCGGCGGAAATATTGAATCAGGGCGATATCGCCTGGATCCCACCCGGCGTAAAGCACTGGCACGGCGCAAGCGCGCAAACGGCGATGACGCATATTGCCATCGCCGAATCCGTCAACGGCAGCCCGGTTGCATGGCTGGAAAAAGTCACCGACGAGCAGTATCCGAACGGCTAACCGCCAAAAACGGCAATCGCCTGCTGCAGGCGCGTGGTGCGCTGCGTCAGGTGATTCGCCGCGTGAGTGACGTTATCCACCATCCCCGTATTGTTGTGGGTCATTGCGCCGATACGGGAGATGGATGCGTTGATGAGCGTCAGCGCCTGGGTTTGCTCCTGCGTGGCGTGGCCGATCTCCTTAATCAGGGAGGAGACCCGCAGCACGTTGTCGATCATAACCGTCAGCTGCGTTTCGGTTTGTTCTACCTTCTCCACGCCAGCGTTGACGCTGGCGACGTTTTTCTCAATCAGCGCTTTGATCTCTTTCGCCGCCGTCGCGGAGTGCTGCGCAAGATTGCGCACCTCGGCCGCCACCACGGCAAAACCGCGCCCGGCTTCACCTGCACGCGCCGCTTCCACGGCCGCATTCAGCGCAAGAATATTGGTCTGGAAGGCGATACGATCGATAACGCTGATAATATCGACGATCTGGCTGTTATCCTGCGACACGGATTGCATCATACCGATGGTCTCTTTCATCATCGCTTCACCGCGGTGGGCGCTGTCGCGGGTGCGATCCGCCATCTCCGTGGCTTCTTTCGCTGTTTCTGCCGTCTGCTCCACCGCGCTGGCGATCTCTTCCACCGCGGACGCGGTTTGCTGCAGGAAGTCTGCGGTCTCTTCTGAACGCGTCTGCAGCGCCGCACCTTCTTTCGCGACCTGCTGGCTGATGGTGCCAATCCCGCTGATTTGCGCCCCGACATCGTCAACCAGCGAATTCAGGTTCAAGCCTGATTGATTCACCAGGCGCATCATCAACCCGATGTCGTCGATCCTGTCAAAATGGTAATAGTCCGTTTTACGTCCTGAAACCACGCGCTGCATCTGTTGCACAATAGATTTTACCGGACGGGCGATCTGCGCATGAAGATAATAGGTCAGGGCAATAAACAGCAGCGCCAGACTTCCCGACTGCACAAGTTTATCAGGGAATAAATACACCGCCAGGCAGGAGAGTAACGCCGTCGTCGCAATACCCAGATGGATGCGTTTACTGGTGCTAAGACATTTAAAGAGCGACATAAACGAAAATAAACCGCGCCGAACCAGTAACCCTTTATAAAAGCGGTAATGTTTTAATTCGTTATTACGCACTTTTGCATACAGTTTTTCACTGGCCGCAATCTCTTCCCGTGCGGGTATATTTCGCACGGAAATATACCCCGTCAGGGATCCACCCTGCCAGACAGGCGTCACGTTTGCCCGCACCCAGTAGTGGTCGCCATTATGACGACGGTTCTTCACCAGCCCCGTCCAGGTCTCACCCTGCTGCAGGGTATACCACATGTCGCCAAACGCTTCGGCAGGCATGTCGGGATGGCGGATGAGGTTATGCGGCTCACCCAGAAGATGTTCTTCTTTATATCCGCTGGCTTCGATAAAAGCGGAATTAGCATAGGTAATATGGCTTTTGGTATCGGTGGTCGACATTAACGTCGAACCATCGTTAAGTAAATACTCGTTTTGTGTAACGGGACTGTTACGCCTCATGAGTAACTCCATGATGATGTGCAAGAATAAAAAATGCCCGGAAAATGCTCCGGCAAGATTAATGTGATTATTTTTATATAAAGAACTGCTGCATATTCTGTCTGAAATTCTGTCTGCCTGAAATACCCGTTGTTCATTATTTTTAATCTGCTAATGTTCTCGAATGTAATAAAAATGAAAATATTTTCAGGGGTGTATTCTGGAGTCGCTGCAAATAAACGACATAACCCAAACTGAAAGAGGGAGATCGTCTCTCAGGAAAAATTGTCATGCTGAAATAGCGTTTCGTTAACAGGATCAAAACGCTATCATTTGGTCAGTTTTCGATAACACAGTGAGGCTGAGGTGAAAATTAACGTCATCGGGACCAGCGGGAGCGGAAAAAGCACGCTGGCGAAGCAGATTGCGACCGAACTGGCTATTCCCTATATCGAGATGGACAGACTCTACTGGCGACCTGACTGGCAGGGAACGCCGGACGATGTGTTTCAGGAAAAGCTGGAGCAGGCGCTACAGGCTTCGCCAGACTGGGTGCTTGACGGCAACTATAACCGCACGCGGCCGGTGAAATGGCGTAATGTCGACGTTGTGGTGTGGGTGGATTATGGCTTTGCCCGCACCCTCTGGCAGGCGGTCACCAGGGCAGTCAAACGCGCCTGGCATAAGCGCGAGCTCTGGCCCGGCACCGGGAACAAAGAGAGTTTCCGGCGCGCGTTTTTCAGCAGAGAGTCCATTCTCATCTGGACGATGAAAACCTGGCGTAACAACCGCACGCGTTATGAAGCCGATCTGCAAAACCCGCAGTATGGGCATATTCGCTTCGTCCGCATTACCCGGCGCGGGCAGGGGAAAACGCTGATTGCCGACTTAAAGTCTTATTCTTAGCATGGTTTTATATATCTGATTTCCGGCAAACTAAATGTAAATTAATTGTTTCTCAGTGGTGAAATGCGCCTTTAATAATGTCGACATGTTAAGTCAAACGAGAACGCAACATGTCATGGCGAATCAGCATTCTGGATAAAAGCCCCATCGCTGAAAACGAAACGGCTGCCGATGCACTGGCGCGTACCCTGGCGCTGGCGCAGCAGGCAGAAAATCTGGGCTATCACCGCTTCTGGATTGCCGAACACCACAACACTCCCCACCTTGCCAGCCCCTCGCCGGAGCTGCTGATTGCCTGGATCCTCGGGCAAACCACGCGCATCCGCGTCGGATCCGGCGGCGTGATGCTTCAGCACTACAGCCCTTATAAAGTCGCCGAGAATTTCAACGTGCTGGCCGCGCTGGCGCCCGGCCGCGTGGATCTCGGCGTCGGAAAAGCCCCCGGCGGGCTGCCGCTCTCGACCCGCGCGCTGCAGCAGGGTCTGAATCAAGAGGAAAAGGGCAGCTTCGCCGAACAGCTGGCCCAGCTCGATCGCTGGATCCGTCCTGAGCATCGGTCTCATGAAGAGGCCGTTCGCGCCACGCCGCTGCCGCCGTTGCCTGCAGAGGGTTTCCTGCTGGGCGCGAGTATCGATAGCGCGCTGCTGGCCGCCGGGCTCGGCTGGCACTTTGTGTTTGCCGCGCATCTGAACGGTGACCCGGACCTGCTGCGCGAGGTGGTTTCGACCTGGCGTCAGCACAGCGCGCGGGACGTGATTGTGGCGGTACAGGCGATCGTTGCGCCGACGCAGGCAGAGGCGGAAGCCCTGGCGCAGAAGGTCGAAGTGTGGGGCGTTGAGCTGGCAAACGGCCAGCGTGTCACCGTGGCAAGCGAAGAGCAGGCCTACGCCTTTGCGCGTCAGGCGGCCAGCGAGCCGGTGCGCATTGCACGTCGGGCGCAGTCGCTGCTGGCGGGTACGGCTGAATCGGTGCTCGAACAGCTTAACGCCCTGCATGAAAAGTGGGGCATTGACGAATTTATCATCGACACGCCGGTCGCGGAGGGGGCAACGCGCGTCGCGTCGCTGCGCCTGCTTGCCGAGGCGCGTCTTAACAAGGAGGTCACCGTATGAGCTTTGGCGAACAGCTGATTGCCTGGCGTCGCGAGCTGCACCAGAACCCGGAACTCTCCGGCCAGGAAGTGGAGACCACAACGCGCCTGCGCCAGTGGCTGACGAATGCCGGGATTACCCCGCAGCCTTACGACCTGTCGACCGGGCTGGTGGCGGAAATCGGCTCGGGCAACAAACTGATTGCGCTGCGCGCGGATATCGACGCTCTGCCGATTGAAGAGCGCAGCGGCGTGCCGTTTAGCTCCCAGCGTGCAGGCGTAATGCATGCCTGCGGACACGATATCCACACCAGCGTGATCCTCGGCGCCGCGTTAAAGCTGAAAGAGCGGGAAGCGTCGCTTAACGGCCGGGTGCGGATCCTGTTTCAGCCTGCCGAAGAGAACTTTGGCGGTGCGAAGAGCATGGTGCGGGCCGGTGCCCTGCGCGACGTCAGCGCCATCTTCGGCATGCATAACGAGCCCGGCCTGCCGGTCGGCGAGTTCGCTACCCGCGGCGGGCCGTTTTATGCCAACGTCGATCGCTTTGTGATCCGCATTACCGGTAAGGGCGCGCACGCCGCACGTCCGCACGAAGGTAATGACGCCATCGTGCTGGCGAGCCAGCTGGTGACGGCGCTGCAAAGCGTCGCCAGCCGCAACGTCAATACGCTGGATTCGGTGGTGCTGAGCGTGACGCGCATTGCAGGCGGTAACACCTGGAACGTGCTGCCGGAAAGCGTCGAGCTGGAAGGCACGCTGCGCACCCACCGCACGGAAGTGCAGCAGAACGTGAAAGCCCGCGTGGGCGAAATTGCCGCCGGGTTTGCCAGCGCCTTTAGCGCGCAGATTGATATCACCTGGTATGCCGGGCCCACCGCGCTGGTGAACGACGAGCGCTGGGCCGATTTCGCCACCTCGGTCGCCAGAGAAGCAGGCTACGAAACCCGGCACGCCGAGCTGCATATGGGCGGGGAAGATTTCGCGGTCTATCTGCAGCAGATCCCGGGGGCGTTTGTCAGCATCGGCAGCAACAGCCCGTATGGTTTACATCATCCGGCATTCAACCCGGATGAGGCATTAATTGAGCCCGCTGCCCGCTATTTTGCACAGCTTGCGGAAAAAGCCCTGCAACACGTTTAATTCTGAAGAGGTGAATATGTCTGCACATCGTCAACTGCGGCTCGGGACCATTTTGCATGGTGCATCGGGAAATATGTCCGCCTGGCGTCACCCTGAGGCCGTCGCCGATGCAAGCATCAATTTTGATTTCGTCAAAGCGACGGCGTTAAAGGCGGAGGAGGGCAAACTCGATTTTTTATTCGTTGCCGACGGTCTCTATATCAACGAGAAATCGATCCCTCATTTTTTAAATCGCTTTGAACCGCTGACGGTGTTATCCGCTCTCGCCAGCATCACCTCGCGCCTGGGGCTGGTGGGAACCTTATCCACCTCCTACAGCGAGCCCTTCACCACGGCGCGCCAGTTCGCCAGCCTCGACCACCTCAGCAACGGTCGCGCGGGCTGGAACGTGGTGACTTCGCCGCTGGAAGGGTCAGCGAAGAACTTTTCCCGTGAAAAACACCCCGAGCACGCGCTGCGGTATCGCATTGCGGATGAATATCTCGACGTGGTGAAAGGGCTATGGGATTCCTGGGAAGGCGATGCCTTTGTGCGCAACAAAGAGAGCGGTCAGTTTTTTGACCCGGCCAAATTGCATACCCTGGACCACCACGGTGATTTCTTCCAGGTCGCCGGGCCGCTGAATATTGGTCGAACGCCGCAGGGGCGGCCGATTGTCTTTCAGGCGGGCGCGTCGGACGACGGGAAAAAGCTGGCGGCGAAACATGCCGACGCCATTTTTACCCATCACGAGACCCTCGATGAGGCAAAAGCCTTTTATCGCGACGTGAAGCAGCAGCTGGAAAGTAACGGACGCCGCGCGTCAGATTTACATATTTTCCAGGGCGTCAGCGTGATTGTGGGTAAAGACGCCGACGACGTGGAAAACCAGTATCAAACCACGGCGGCGCTAGTGTCGATTAACGATGCCCTCAACTACCTCGGACGCTATTTCGAACATCACGATTTCAGCCAGTACCCGCTCGACGAGCCGTTCCCGGATATCGGCGACTTAGGCAAAAACAGCTTCCGCAGCACCACCGATGAAATCAAGCGTAACGCCCGCGAGCGCAGCTTAACCCTGCGTCAGGTGGCGCTGGAAGCCGCCTCACCGCGACCGCGCTTTTCCGGTACGCCGGAAGAGGTGGCCGACGGCCTGCAGGCCTGGTTTGAAGGCTATGCCGCAGACGGCTTCATCATTCAGGGCGGCACGCCGGACACCTTCCCGCGCTTTGTTGACCAGGTGGTGCCCGTTTTACAGGCGCGCGGCCTGTTCCGTACCGACTACCCGGGCACCACGCTGCGCGAAAGCCTCGGCTTAGACGAACCTAAAAACCAATACACACAACAATAAAAGAGAACCCCGCTATGCAGAAAACAACGCTTATTCTGGCGCTCGCGCTGGCCTTTACCCCTACCGTCTGGGCAGAGAATGTGAATATTAACGGCACCGGCGTGAGCATCGAGGCCAATAAAACGCCGGTTAATACCGTCAAAAACAGCGAGGCGGTGGCACAGCTGCCGAAAGACTATCGCTTTGCCGTGCCGGGGAAATTTACCGTGGCGGTGGCGGGCCTCAATCAACCGCCGCTGACGGTGTTTTCCGACGACAACAAAACGCTGCTGGGAAGCGAGGTTGACGTCGCCCGTCTGGTCGCAGACAGCCTCGGGCTGGAGCTGAACGTGGTGCCAACCTCCTGGGAAGACTGGCCGCTGGGCGTGGCTTCCGGGAAATATGATGCCGCTATCAGCAACATCACCGTCACCAAAGAGCGTAAAGAGAAGTTTGACTTTGCCACCTACCGCAAAGATTCCCTCGGGTTCTACGTGAAATCCACCAGCCCGATCAAGTCGCTGCAGAGGGCGGAAGACATCGCCGGGCTGCGGATTATCGTCGGCTCCGGCACCAACCAGGAGGCCATCCTCCTGGCCTGGAATGCCGAAAACCTCAAGAAAGGTCTGAAGCCCTTTACCCCGATCTACACCAAAGACGATGCGGCACAAACGCTGGCCCTGCAGTCCGGGCGCGCGGATGCCTACTTTGGTCCGAACGTGATTGGTGCCTGGAAAGCGGCGCTGAACGGGAAAACCAAACTGGTGGGTAGCGTCGACGGCGGCTGGCCGAAGGCGGCGCACATTGCGGTCACGCTGAAGAAAGGCAGCGGGCTGGTTGAGCCGGTGCAAACTGCGCTGAACGGCGTGATCAAAAACGGCGACTACGACAAAGTGCTGAACCGCTGGGGGGAAGGCGTTGAGCGTATTCCTCAGTCAGAAGTGAACCCGGCTGGCCTGGGCGATTAAGGAGGCGTGATGAGCGAACGATTTCGTGATGTTTCCCCGGAAGACGCCGAGCTTCAGCCCATTATCGAAGGGCTGTTCGGTGAATATGCCGCCCGCTACGGGGACTACTTCTCCAAAGACGCGGAAGTTGAGCTTACAGAGTGGTATTTAGCGCCGCAGGGGCTGTTTATCGTACTGGAGCGCGACGGGAAGATTATCGCCACCGGCGCGTACAAACCTTTCGACGAACGCACCGCAGAAATCAAACGCATCTGGACGGACAAAACCCTGCGTCAGCAGGGGCTTGCCGGGCGCGTGGTGCAGGAGCTTGAGCGCAGGGCGGTGCTGGCAGGATACAGCCAAATTTACCTGACAACCGGCTTTCGCCAGCCGGAAGCGGTACGGCTCTATCTCAGCCAGGGCTATCAGGCGCAGTTCGATCTGAACCGCGATCCGGAAGAGTACAGCCAGCCGCCGTTTGACGGCCGGCTGCGCTTCACCAAAACGCTGGTACGCGAAGCGTTCAGTAAAACCGCATGAGGAACGACGATGAGCAACGTTGAAACCATTAAGGTGGTCCCGGCGCGTTATCCGCTGCGGGCCGTCGGCGCCGCGGTGGCGCTGTTTGTCCTGGCGGTCGTGATTCAGTCCGTGGCCTTTAACCCGCGCTGGGAGTGGGCGGTGTTTGCCCGCTGGTTCTTTGACCCGGTGATCCTCGAAGGCGTCGGGCAGACCCTGCTGCTGACGCTGATCGGCACCGCGCTGAGCGTGGTGCTTGGCGGCATGCTGGCGCTGGCGAGACTCTCTTCATCCTGGCTGCTGAGCAGCCTGGCGTGGGCCTATATCTGGCTGTTTCGGTCGCTGCCGCTGATCGTGGTGCTGATCATTCTCTACAACTTTTCCTATCTCTACGACACGCTTTCGCTCGGCGTGCCGTTCACCGGCATCACCTGGGGCAGCTTTGAAACCATCAACGTGCTGGGTCAGTTTTCTACCGCCGTGGTGGGGCTCACCCTGGTGCAGAGCGCCTATACCGCCGAGATCGTTCGCGGCGGATTCCTCGGGGTCGATCACGGCCAGTATGAGGCCGCCGCCGCGCTCGGTCTGCCGGCCTGGCGACGCACGGTGCGCATCATTTTGCCTCAGGCGCTGCGCACCATTCTGCCGTCGGGGTTCAATGAAATCATCAGCCTCGCCAAGGGCACGGCGATGGTGTACGTCCTGGCGATGCCGGAGCTGTTCTATACCATCCAGATGATCTACAACCGCACGCAGGAGGTGATCCCGCTGCTGATGGTCGGTGCCGCCTGGTATCTGGCGATCACCACCGTCCTGTCCGCTATCCAGTATGGCGTCGAGCGCGCGCTTGCCCGCAGCGAACGCCGCTCTGCCGTTAACCAGAACCGTGCCGCTCGTCGCACCCGTTCTGTCACCACCACGCCAGCACAGGAGCCCGTCCATGCAAACCTCTCCTGAAGGACATATTTCGATTACCGGCGTCAGCAAGTATTTCGGTCGCCATAAGGCGCTCGACAACGTTTCGCTTGAGATCCCGCCCGGGTCCGTGACGGTCATCCTCGGGCCGTCCGGCTCTGGTAAATCGACGCTGCTGCGCACTATTAACCACCTGGAACGCGTCGATGAAGGCTTTATTCAGATCGACGGGGACTACATTGGCTATCGCCGTCAGGGCGACAGGCTCTATGAGCTGAAGGAGAAGGAGATCCTCAAGCAGCGCGTCAACGTGGGCTACGTGTTCCAGAACTTCAATCTCTTTCCGCACCTCACGGTGCTGGAAAACCTGATTGAGGCGCCCATCGCGCATAAAAAGCTCAGCAAAAAAGAGGCGGTGGAAAGGGCGTACAGCCTGCTGGACGTGGTCGGGCTGCGGGATAAAGCCGATGCCTGGTCGCGCCATCTTTCCGGCGGTCAGCAGCAGCGTATCGCGATTGCCCGCGCGCTGGCGCTGCGTCCCCGCGTGATGCTGTTTGATGAGCCCACCTCGGCGCTGGATCCGGAGCTGGTGGGGGAAGTGCTGGACGTGATCAAAAAGCTGGCGCGGTCCGGCACCACGCTGGTGGTGGTTACCCACGAGATCGGCTTTGCCCGGGAGGTGGCGGATCAGGTGGTGTTTATGGTCGACGGAAAAATCATCGAGCAGGGAAGCAGTGACGAGGTATTAAACCGTCCGTCACATGCGCGAACGCGCCAGTTTCTCTCCAAAGTCTTGTAAGGAGTGCCAATGAAATATGGACTTCTGGCGGGGCTGGTCTTCACGACGGCGAGCCACGCCAGCATTGATTTGAAAGCCAACGAGCAGCCGCTGCCGGTGACGGTGGATAGGCTGGCTGTGGCGAAGATCCCCGCCAATTACAAATTCGTTGAGCCGGGTACGCTGACGGTCGCTGTTTCGGCGCTGAATTCTCCGCCGCTGGCGCTGCTGGCCAGCGATAACCGCACGCGCATCGGCAGCGACCCGGATATCGCCCGCCTGCTGGCGGGCAGCCTGGGGCTAAAGCTGAAGCTGGTGCCGACGGCGTGGGAAGACTGGCCGCTCGGGATCGCCTCCGGGCGCTACGACGTGGCGCTGGTGAACATTGCGGTGACCGAACAGCGTAAAGAGAAATTTGATTTTGCGACCTACCGCGTCGATTCGCTGGCGTTTTCGGTGAAATCCACCAGCGAGATTCAGTCAATCAAAAGCGCGGAAGATCTGGCCGGGAAAAAGGTGATCGTCGGCTCTGGTACGAATCAGGAACGCATCCTGCTGGGCTGGAACGAAGAGAACAAAAAGGCGGGAAGGGCGCCTGCGCTGCCGGTCTATCTCCACGACGATGCCTCGGGCAATCTCTATATTCAGTCCGGCAGGGCTGACGTGTTCTTCGGCCCGCAGTCGGTATCGGCCTATAAGGCTGCGCTCACGGGCAAAACCCGCGTCGTCGGTTTAGGGCCGAAAAAAGCCTATGTCGCCACCACCACCAAAAAGGGCAATGAGCTGGTGTACGCGCTGCAGGCCGCGCTGGACGGCGCGATTAAGCGCGGAGATTACCAGAAGGTGCTGGCGCGCTGGGGTGAGCAGGGCGAAGCGGTGGCGCAGTCGGAGGTCAACCCGCCTGGGATAACCTACTAATGGTGCTCTATACCCAAAATAATTCGAGTTGCAGGACAAAACGGCTTGCCGTTTTGAACAGCGCTTGCGCTGGCCCCGAAGGGGCGAGGCTACAGGCCGAGTAACGCGGCAAGGGAACGAATCCCCGGGAGCGTACACAAGTACGTGACTGGGGTGAGTGAGTGCAGCCAACGCACCTGCAACTTGAAGTATGACGGGTATACACTTAGGGTTTTCATCCCTGCGGAGGCAACATGATTAAACTCTATGGCGTACCCGGCTGGGGCTCGGCGATCGGTGAAGTGATGCTAACCCTGGCCGATATCCCTTATCAATTTATCAACGTGGACGGGTTTGACCAGCCCGGTCCGCAGCGTGAGCTGCTGCAAAAGCTTAACCCGCTGTGTCAGGTGCCCACGCTGGAGCTGGAAAATGGCGCCATCATGACCGAAACGGCGGCGATTGCCATGATGGTGCTCGACAGATGTCCTGATCTTGCGCCGCCCGTGGGGCAGGCCGAACGCCAGCAGTTTCAGCGCTTGCTGATCTGGTTTGTGGCCAACGTCTATCCCACGTTTACGTATGCGGACTATCCCGAACGCTGGGCGCAGGATGCGCCTGAACAGCTGCAGAAAAACTGCATCGGATACCGGAAGTCCCTCTATTTGTGGTTCGAAACTCAGCTCAAGGCCGCCCCGTTTGCGCTGGGGGAACGGCTGACGCTGCTGGACGTGTATATCGCGGTGGCGCGCACCTGGGGGCCACGCCATGACTGGTTTGCAACCAATACGCCGAAACTGACGGCCATCGCAGATACCGTATGTCAGCTGCCGGAACTGCACAAGGTGTTAAAGGCCAACGGTATTATCTGATAACGTGGAGCCCTGACTCACAACTGGAAGCCTGCATATGCCACACGTAGATATCAAATGTTTTCCCCGCGATTTGAACGACGAACAAAAAACCGCACTGGCCGAGGATATTGCTGAGGTCATTATTCGCCATTTCAACAGCAAAGACAGCTCGGTGTCCGTTGCGTTGAATCAGGTGAACCAGGAGGACTGGAAAGCGCAGGTCTGGGATACCGAAATAGGACCGAAGCTGGACGAATTAATCAAAAAGCCAGGCTATTCAATGTAAGCGCAATTGCCGGGGGGAACTCTTCTCCCCGGTTTTTCCCCGCCTCGTCTTCCCGCTTTTTCGCAAAAATCGATAAAAATGCGTTTTATCTTATCCGTTACACTTTACGTTTCTTACTGACATTTCATACATCCTTAGGAAAGATCTCAAACAGAATCAATTAAGGACAGACACGTTAAAGGATAATTTTCTCATGACAAAATTACCCCGTTTTTCACTCGCCTTTCTTCACCCTCGTTACTGGCTAAGCTGGGCTGGCATCGCCGCGCTGTGGCTCATCATGCTGCTCCCTTATCCGCTGCTGTTCCGAATCGGCCACAGTCTTGGACGGCTGGCGATGCGCCTGCTTCCGCGCCGCGTTGAGATTGCCCGCCGCAACCTGGAACTCTGTTTTCCGGAGATGAAAAAGGCGGAGCGAGAGTCACTGCTGCAGCGTAATTTTGAATCGGTAGGAATGGGGGTAATCGAAACCGGGATGGCATGGTTCTGGCCCGCGTGGCGGGTGAAGAAATGCTTTACCGTGACGGGTTATGAGCACATGGAAAAGGCGCGGGCAAAGGGAAATGGCGTGGTGCTCGTTGGCATGCATTTTCTCACCCTTGAGCTGGGCGCGCGGATCTTTGGCATGCTCAACCCCGGCATTGGGGTGTATCGTCCGAATAATAACGCGCTGCTGGACTGGCTTCAGACGCGCGGGCGCCTGCGCTCCAATAAAACCATGCTCGATCGTCATGATTTAAAAGGCATGATCCGCTCGCTGAAGCAGAATGAAATTTTGTGGTACGCCCCGGACCATGACTATGGCAAAACCAATAGCGTCTTTGTGCCGTTCTTTGCGGTTTCGGATGCCGCCACGACCGCTGGAAGCTATATGCTGGTCAAAAGCGCTAAGCCAGCCGTCATTCCCTTTGTGCCGCGCCGCAGGGCGGACGGTACCGGCTACGAACTGATTATTCTGGAGGATATCAGCGAGGCGCTGCAGGGGGGCGATAAAGAATCTGTTGCGACGCAGATGAACAGGGCGATTGAGCAGGCGGTACGGATGGCGCCAGAACAGTATATGTGGCTACACCGGCGCTTCAAAACGCGTCCTGAAGGTCAGCCTGACCGGTATGCCCGCCGCAAGAGCGTGGCACCACGGGCTGATATCCTGTCCGCCGCCGATCTTTCCGACCGATCGGGCGTCCAGCACTGAGGCAGCAATCCTGCCCTCACCGTGCAGCGAGGGCAGGATCGAGGCTTACAGCGCAGACCTGCGGTACGGCGCATAGTCCGCCTGCCACCAGGTCTTCTCAATACGCGCCATCAGCGTCTCATCATCTATCGCCGGAGCCACGCCCTGTTCAATCGCGGCCCGGGCGACGGCGACGGCAATCTGGCGTGAGACCGTTTCAATCTCATCTACCGGCGGCAGCAATCCGCCTTTTTCCGTGGTGACCAGCGGAGACTGCGCGGCCAGGCTGCGGCTTGCGGCCATCAGCATCTCTTCCGTCACCCGGCGCGCGTTGCAGGCCAGTACGCCCAGCCCCAGGCCCGGGAAAATATAGGCGTTGTTACACTGGGCGATCTCGTAGTGTTCATTCTCCCAGAATACCGG
This sequence comes from Enterobacter sp. R-1.6.2, assembly GCF_035064085.1. Lineage (NCBI taxonomy): Bacteria > Pseudomonadati > Pseudomonadota > Gammaproteobacteria > Enterobacterales > Enterobacteriaceae > Enterobacter > Enterobacter sp. R-1.6.2. The sequence continues at coordinate 70,197 of NZ_JASEYI010000001.1, read as the reverse complement.
GGCGAACGGGCTGCCGGTGGCCACCAGCGCGGCACCCTGGGTCCAGGCGATAAGATCCTGCGGCTGGGCTTCCGCCCGCGAGGTCGGGTTCGAGAGCGGCATGATGATCGGGCGCGGACAGTGGCGATGCATCTCTTTGACAATCTCTTCGCTGAACAGCCCCGGCTGGCCCGAAACGCCGATCATCACCGTGGGATGCGCGTTTTTCACCACGTCCAGCAGGGAAATATTTTGCGAGTCTACCTGCCAGCTGCAAACGGCGTCGCGCGCGGTAAGCAGGTTTTTCTGGAAATCGAGCAGGTTGGTCATGTCGTCGGTCAGCAGGCCGAAGCGATCGACCATAAAGATCCGGCTGCGCGCTTCCGGCTCGGTCAGGCCGTCATCCACCATCAGCGCCACAATTTTTTCAGCTATCCCGCATCCGGCAGAGCCGCTGCCCAGGAAGACCACGCGCTGGTCGCGAATGCGCGTGCCCGCCGTATGGGCCGCCGCCATCAGCGTACCGGCGGTGACGGCGGCCGTGCCCTGGATATCATCATTGAAGCAGCACAGCTGGTCGCGGTAGCGCTGAAGCAGCCTGGTGGCGTTTTTCTGCGCAAAGTCTTCAAATTGCAGGAGCACATTGGGCCAGCGCGCTTTAACGGTGCTGACAAACATATCCATAAACTCAGCGTACTGGTCGTCGCTGATGCGCGGGTGGCGCCAGCCCATGTACATCGGGTCGTCGAGGTGTTGCTGATTATTGGTGCCGACATCCAGCATTATCGGCAGGGTAGAGGCCGGATGGATCCCTCCGCAGGCGGTATACAGCGACAGCTTACCAATTGGGATACCCATTCCGCCGATACCCTGATCGCCAAGCCCTAAAATACGTTCCCCGTCCGTCACCACAATCACGCGAACGTCGTTGCGCGAAAAGCTTTGCAGCATCTCATCAATACGATGGCGATTCGGCCATGAAATAAACAGGCCGCGCGCGCGTCGATAAATCGTGGAGAAATGCTCGCAGGCTTCACCGACCGTCGGGGTATAGATAATCGGTAACGTCTCTTTGAGATGCGAACGCAGGAGGTTATAAAAGAGCGTTTCATTGGTGTCCTGAATATTTCGCAGGTAAACATGACGCGAAATATCGCTTTTAAAATGGCAGAACTGCACCCAGGCGCGCTCGGTTTGTTCTTCAATGGTTTCAACGTTGTGCGGCAATAACCCATGCAGATTAAAATTGTCACGCTCTTCTTTAATAAATGCGAGCCCTTTATTTAACAGCGGGTTTTCCAGCAATACGGCCCCGTTATAGGGGGTGTACAGAACTTCTTTCCGGGACATGGTTAACTCCTGAATTTTTTATATAAAGCAGATTAAGAAATAAAATAGATCATAATGCCTTCGGTCACGACCCCGACGGCAGTGCCAATTAATATGGAAGAGGATGCGGTATCAATATAGGTATCGCTGCGTAAGGCAAACATCCCCGCGGCAATCGCGGAAGGCGTTGCGCCAATAATGACGACCTGCTGCAGTAAGGTATGGCTCAGGCCAAAGGCGATCCCCGCGGCGGCCATCATTGCCGGCTGAATAAGGTTTTTAATACTGATGTTGGTAAACGTCTGCACGTTCAGTTTTGGACGTTCACCGTAAAACAACAGGCCGAGGGCAAACAGGGACAGCCCGCCTGAAACCTTTCCAACCATCTCAATAGGCATGCTGAGAATAGAAGGAATTTGCACGCCTGCCAGACTGAGCAATACGCCGGAGACCGGGATCCAGACGATAGGATTGCGCGCCGCCTTGATGAGGTTTTGTACGATCATCGCGCCCGGGTGCAGCGCCTCCAGGCCATCTTGACCGTTTTTATCACCCATACGAATCAGGACGATAGTCAGAGGGATCATGATAACGCTGGTAATAATATTGCCAATCAGCACGCCGATAAATCCTTCCGGCCCAATCAAGACCGCCAGGACCGGTGCGCCAAAGTAGGCCATATCGGGAAAGGCGCAAACCAGAGACTGAATGGCGCTGGTTTTGATATCGTGGCGAAAAACGTAGCGTGAAATAAATAGCGTCAGTAAATACGACCCCATTAAACCGACAACTAAAACGGCCATAAAGGTCAGGTTCTTAATTTTATTCGGGTCGGTATGCAATGCGCCTATAAAAAGATGGAAAGGAAGGGCGAAACGAATCACCACGGTTGCCATAACGTTTGCATCTTCACGCCGGGAATATCCCAGCTTTCCACTTAGCCATCCAAGTAACATTATAAAGACGAGCGGAAACAGTGACTGTAATAGTAATGAAGGCATAGTATTTCCTGTAGGGTATTTTATGTGTTTTATTGCAGCGCTAATCTAGCGCTTAGAAAGCAGGGCAGGAGTGACAAGGGTCACACTCTCTCTGGTTTTATTAATTTCAAAAAGATTGCATTAGTTGGATAACTAATACTTTCGTCAAATATTGATAAGACGCAAGAAAGCGACAATGGCCGCCATAAATAACTTTAGTTACTTAATACTGAATTAAGTTATTTAAAAGCAAAGAGCCGAACTGTTCACATTTCTCCCGGCAGGCCCGTGCTAATTTCATGTTGAGCCTGTTTTTAGAAAAGGCCATCTAAGTCTTTATTTATATTTAAGAACATTTATTCGTATCAGGAATAGTTTCAGTTATTCCTTTCTCTGTTTATCCGAACACAAATTCAGGTGATTATATGAAAGATAATCCTGTACCGACTTCTGAACTGTCGACCTCGCGTTTTGCCTTTGGGCTCAACAATACCGAGGTGGGCACGGTCCCGTTGATGCTGTTCGTCGGGATTGCCGCGATTGTGGCGACGTCCGCCTGGGCAGGGCTGCTGCCAAAAAATATGATTGGTGGACTCGCGGTCATCATGACCCTCGGCTTCGCGTTTGCCAAGGTAGGGCGTCAAATCCCGGTGCTGAAAGATATCGGCGGCCCGGCGATCCTGTGCCTGATGGTCCCCTCCGTGCTGGTCTATTTTGGCGTATTCGGGAAACATACCCTTGATACCGTGCATCTGCTTATGAAAGAGGCGAATCTGCTCTATTTCGTCATCGCCTGCCTGGTGGTCGGCAGCATTCTGGGGATGAACCGGGTGCTGCTGATCCAGGGGATGATGCGCATGTTTGTTCCGCTGGTGGCGGGGACATGCATGGCCGTGCTGAGCGGCCTCATTGTGGGCTCACTGTTTGGTTATACGCCTTACCACACCTTCTTCTTCATCATTGTGCCCATCATCGGCGGCGGGATTGGCGAGGGGATTTTGCCGCTGTCCCTGGCCTATTCGGCAATACTGGGGCAGACGCCGGACGTCTACGTTGCACAGCTGGCACCCGCTGCGGTCGTCGGGAATATCTTCGCCATTATTTGTGCGGGCTCGCTGGCGCGTCTCGGCGCGAAACGCCCTGCGCTTTCGGGAAATGGCATGCTTACGCGGAGTAAAGACGACGCCAGCCTTTTTGCCGGGGCGCAAAGCACGCAGCAGACGGATTTTCATCTGATGGGGGGCGGATTGCTGATGGTGTGCGCGTTTTTCATCGTCGGCGGATTGTTTGAAAAACTGGTACACATTCCCGGCCCGGTGCTGATGATCCTGATTGCCGTCCTGTGTAAATACTTCAGGGTTATCCCGGCCTCAATGGAGCAGGGCGCGCACAGTTGCTATAAATTCGTCTCGGCTGCGCTGGTCTGGCCGCTGATGATCGGCCTCGGGATGTTATACGTGCCGCTTGAAAGCGTGGTGTCGGTCTTCTCGGTGGGATACGTGGTGGTATGCGGTTCGGTCGTGATTGCGATGGCGCTGAGCGGCTACTTTATCGCGTCGCGTCTGAATATGTATCCTGTGGAAGCGGCCATTGTGACCTGCTGCCACAGTGGGCTGGGCGGAACGGGGGACGTGGCCATTTTGTCCGCGTCTAACCGGATGTCGCTGATGCCGTTCGCGCAGATCGCCACCCGCATCGGCGGCGCGTCGACGGTGATTTTCGCCACGCTGCTGATGGGCTGGATAATGGCGCACTGATCCGAAACGTCAGGATGCTGAATCGCAACGACATTTTCAGGGTGCCGCTGCGGTTCAGTCCTTTATAAAACTCACCGCGCTGTATAGAATTACCGCACCCACAGCGACGGGATACCACACGATGACCGGAAGAGTTGATTATCAGATTGAAAAATATCTCCTTACCGAAGCCGCCGAGCCGGAGCGCCTGACGCGCCAGTGGGCAGAGGTGATGGAGGAGTGTCGTGAGCAACAGTCCGGTGCAGAGGAGCGGCTGCGCCTCGCGTTGCTCAATGTGGATTACGTCACCAGCTTCGAGCTGCCCTTCAGGCTGCTCCTTACCCGTGCGCCCCAGCTGATAGACATTGTCAGAAAAGAGCTTCAGCTCAGTCAGAAAAATGTTCTGTTCAACGGCAAGCGCTTTGGCTGCGTCTATAGCCTGAAAAGGGATCTCGACGGAATACCTGACGAATTTACCTATCAGCTGAAAACGCGTATCCAGCGCAGTGACGCGACAGGATGCAATGAACTGCCTTACCGGCAAATTGCCCAGCAGGTTAAAGCCCCAAAGGAACGCCTCAGGCTGGCGCTGGAAAACGGGCTGTCCGTGACGGCACTCGACGGGCTTTTCTGGTTTGGCATTCAGCGCATCGCGGCCGATGTGCAGAGATTACGCAAAACGGGGATGAGGATCGCGACGTCCGACGCCGAGGTGTTTGATACGCTCACCAAAACAACCCGGCGGATCCCTGTTTATAGCCTTGCTCGCCCGGAATGAGTATTCGCCGCTGACCGGTCGACGGCATCAAACATGACGGAAAATTGCGGCCAGTTTTTTTACAGCGTCTTCTATTTCCATTTCCGTGTAAGCAGCAAATCCCATCAAAAAACCGGTGGACGCGGGGGGACCTGCATATAAATCGGTAAGGCCAAGTATATCAACACCCGCGCGGCGGGCGGCGGTGGCTATTTCTTTCTCGGATATGCCGTGCTTCAGGTGACAAGGCATTTGCATTCCCCCCGCTGGCGTTTCACAGGTAACATATTCGGAGAGATATTCGTCCATCATGCTTGCCAGCGTGTCGCGACGAGCAACATAAATACTCCGCATCTTACGAACATAGGCGCCAAAATGGCCTCCCTCCAGAAATTTAGCCAGCGTCAGCTGGGTTATTGAGGCGGTGTGACCATCCATTAACGTCCTCGCCATGGTAAAGGGCTCTGTCAATTCTGAGGGAACGATCACGTAGGCAATACGCAGCCCAGGGAACAGAGACTTGGTGAACGTGCCGATATAAATTGTCCGGTTATACGTATCAAGCCCCTGAAGACTGGCCATAGGCTTACCTTCGTAGTGAAACTCGCTGTCATAGTCATCCTCAATAATCCAGGCTCCGTAACGGTTTGCCCATTTAACAACTGCCAGTCGTCGGTCAAGAGAGAGCGTCACCCCGGTGGGGTACTGATGAGAAGGCGTAAGGTAGATCGCCCTGGCAGGCTCGGTCAGAGAATTAAGCCCGTCAACCGAGATGCCTTTTTCATCAAGAGGAACCGGAATACAGCGAAGCCCTGCAGCGTTGAACGCTTTGTGTGCCCCTTGATAGGAGGGATCTTCAATGACAATGCCATCCCCGGCGTCCATCAGCACGTGGGAACAGAGCGCAAGCGCCTGTTGAGAACTTGTCAGAACGATGACCTGTTCTGCCCTCGCACGCGTTCCGCGCTCAAGGTTGACATATTCAGCAATTGCCCGTCGCAGGCGCTCTATACCCTGGGGTGGACTTTGCTCTAACGCCTGGTGCTGAAACTCCTTCAGTACCTGTCGCTGAAGACGCTCCCAGATCGGAAGGGGAAACATGCGGGTTTCAGGAATGCCGGGCGCAAGGGGGCGAGGTGAAGAAAACTCGCGGATCCCGCCGCTTTCATAAACGATCTTTCCCCGGACGCTGAGTTTTGCTTTTCGTATCTCAGCGGTTGGCTGATGCTGTCGAGGACGGGGTTTTAAAAAACGCGCGCTGGAAGAGACGAAGCTCCCTCTGCCTGTTTGTCTCTCAATAAAACCTTCGGCATGCAGGCTGGAGTAGGCCGCTTCAATGGTGTCCCGGGAAACGCTGAGAGAAGCCGCCAGCGCGCGTGAAGCAGGAAGGGCCTTACCGTGAGATAATATCCCTTCCAGTATCAGCATTCGTATTGCTCTCTGGATCCTTTCATGAAGCGGTAGCGATCCGTTAGCGGGGTCGATAATCCATGCCTTAACCGTTTCTAGCTGCGCGTGCTTAAACATTACGTTGTCCACTTTCCCTCTGTATCTCTTGATTCTAAAGCAATAGTGCACGCAGCAGGATGAAAAATTGGTCTGCCTTGATGGCGAGAATTGGCGGGGCAAAACGTGCCATTCAGCGAATACACTCTTCCTGAAACGAATAAACGGGTGAGCAAAGAGGCAATATGAATAATACGAGCGTAATAATTGAGGCAGTTAAAGAACGTGATTTTGAAAGCTGGATGCCGCTATGGGGAAAATATCAGGCGTTTTACAACGTCGATCTGTCCGGGACCATTACTGAACGAACCTGGCAACGATTTTTCAGCCCCGTTGAGCCGCTATTCTGCGTGGTGGCACGATGTAATGGAGACGTAGTGGGTTTTGCGCATTATCTTTTTCACCGTTCGACATGGGCTGAGAGCGATTACTGCTACCTCGAAGATTTATACGTCTGCGAAGCCGTAAGGGGCAAACACATTGGCAAACAGTTAATAGAATATGTTCAGAGAGAAGCCAGAAAACATCACGCCAGTCACCTTTACTGGCATACGCATGAAGCCAACTATCGCGGGCAACGATTGTACGACTGGATTGCGAAGAAAAGTGGAATGATTGAATATCGTATGCACGTAAGATAAACCCCTCTGCTGACATTATGCCCCTTACATCTTTACGGGGCATTTTTCAGGGGGTAATAGGTATATCCTTATGATTTAGCTTGTAAAAGTATCTCCATCAGCCCTGGAAAACGGGCATCCAGATCCTCTCTTCGCAACGAAATCATGTTCTCCCGCCCCTGCGGGCGCTGCCAGATAACGCCGCTGTCGCGCAGTACGCGCCAGTGGTGGGTCATTGTCGATTTCACTACATCCTCCGGGCGCAGCGCGTTACAGCTGAGTTCGCTACCATCGGCCAGACGGCGAATGATCGCAAGCCGGAGCGGGTTGCCGAGGGCAAACAGCACATTTTCCAGCAGTATTTGTTCAGTTTCAGGGTGGTTTGGGATCATCGTTTTCCTGCGTTTGGCGTCAGATTGAGCTATATCAACAATAGGTCAACCGTTAAAAAATAGTTCGATAATACTCGTACAATAGGACTATTATAGCAAACGAACGAATGCACGACCATCCTGGTCGTCACAGACAAGTCATAGTGACTAAGGAAATATCATGCCCCGACCCATCCCTCTCGAACGTTATCGCAACATCGGTATCTCCGCGCATATCGATGCCGGTAAAACCACCACCACTGAGCGCATCCTGTTTTACACCGGGATGAGCCACAAGCTGGGTGAAGTACACGATGGCGCGGCAACCACTGACTGGATGGCGCAGGAGCAAGAGCGCGGGATCACGATTACCTCCGCGGCCGTAAGCTGCTTCTGGCCGGGTATGGACAGAGGCTATGAGCCGCACCGGATCAACATCATTGACACCCCGGGGCACGTGGATTTCACCATTGAGGTGGAACGTTCTATGCGCGTGCTCGACGGCGCCGTGATGGTGTATGACTCCGTGGGCGGCGTGCAGCCGCAGTCGGAAACCGTCTGGCGTCAGGCCAATAAATATCACGTTCCGCGTCTGGCCTTCGTCAACAAAATGGACCGTCCGGGTGCCGATTTCTTCCGCGTCGTGCGGATGATGCAGGAGCGCCTGAAGGCCAATCCGGTGCCGATTGTCATCCCGGTGGGCGCAGAAGATCATTTCACCGGCGTGGTGGATCTCATCAAGATGCGCACCATTCTGTGGGACGACGCGACGCAGGGCATAGTGTTTACCTATGCGCCCGTGCCGGACGATTTGGTCAGTACCGCCCAGGAATGGCGGGAAAAAATGGTCTCTGCGGCGGCGGAAGCCAGCGACGAGCTGATGGACAAATACCTGGAAACCGGCGACCTGACGGAAGCGGAAATTATCAAAGGGCTGCGTATTCGCACCATCTCGGGTGAAATTCAGCCGATGCTGTGCGGCAGCGCGTTCAAAAATAAAGGCGTGCAGCGCATGCTCGATGCGGTCATTGAGCTCATGCCGTCGCCGCTGGACGTGCCTGCCATTGATGGCGTGGATGAAAAAGGGCAGCACGCGGAGCGTCATCCAAGCGATGATGAGCCGTTCTCGGCCCTGGCGTTCAAGCTGATGAGCGACCCGTACGTCGGTCAACTGACCTTTATCCGCGTGTACTCTGGCGTGCTGCGCAAAGGCGACGCGGTGTACAACCCGGTGAAAGAGAAGAAAGAGCGCATCGGGCGTATCGTGCTGATGCATGCCAACGATCGCCACGAGGTGGACGAACTGCGCGCCGGAGACATTGCGGCCTGCGTTGGGCTGAAGGATGTGACTACCGGCGACACGCTCACCGATCCGAATGCCGTGATCACGCTTGAACGCATGGAGTTCCCGGACCCGGTTATCTCGCTGGCGATAGAGCCGAAAACAAAAGGCGATCAGGAGAAAATGGGGATCGCGCTGCAGCGTCTGGCGGCGGAAGATCCGTCTTTCCGCCTGCATACTGACGAAGAGTCCGGTCAGACCATTATCTCCGGAATGGGGGAGCTACACCTCGAGATTATCGTTGATCGCATGAAGCGCGAGTTTGGCGTCGAGGCGAACATCGGTCGCCCGCAGGTGACCTACCGTGAAACCCTGCGTAAAACGGTGAAGGATATCGAAGGCAAATTTGTCCGTCAGTCCGGCGGTAAAGGGCAGTACGGCCATGTGGTGCTGAGCCTGGAGCCGCTGGAGCCTGGAAGTGGTTTTAAATTTGAAGATGCCACCAAGGGCGGCGTGGTACCGCGGGAGTATATCCCGTCCGTTGAGAAAGGGCTGCGGGAAGCGATGAACAGCGGCGTGCTGGCGGGCTATCCGGTCGTCGATGTCAAAGCGACGCTGACGTTTGGCTCGTATCACGACGTTGACTCCTCGGAGATGGCGTTCCGCATGGCGGCGATACTCGGCTTCAAAGAGGGCGCCCGCAGGGCGGATCCGGTGATTCTCGAGCCGGTCATGCACGTGGAGGTGGAAACACCGGAAGAGTACGCCGGTAACATTATGGGCGATCTCTCTTCCCGCCGCGGCATGGTGCAGGGGATGGCAGAGCAGTACGGAAGCCAGATTATTCGTGCTGACGTGCCGCTCGCAGAGATGTTTGGTTATGCCACGACATTGCGCTCAATGTCCCAGGGTCGCGCGACGTATACGATGGAGTTCCATCATTTTGCGGAAGCCCCGCGGAATGTTGCGGATGAGATTATTTCACGACGTGCGAAGTAATACGGTTACCCTCTCCCTGTAGGGGGAGGGTTTCCTCAATCCAGCGCCTTCACCATCTTCCCGCTCGCGACAAACGTCCCGGCACCAAGATGATGCAGCGTATTCAGCTTATCCCCGTCAAACTGCCAGCGCCCGGCGATAAACGCGCGTTCATCGGCTGCCGCTGAAACCACTTCCCCAAACAGGGTATCGTATTTCTCAGCCGCGGAGGTCACGGGTAATAACCGACACTCCATCCACGCCAGACATTTCTCTTCAATTACCGGCAGGCCAAGTTCAGGACCGTTCACGACCGGGATCCCGTAGCAGTTGAATTTGTCCTCATCGCGCCCGCTGACGCTACCGACCGCGTATGTCCAGTTGGCCGCCGCCACGCCGGGAATGACGATGCCAAACTTCCCGCTGCGCTCAATCAGCTCGCGTGACCAGGTACTTTTATCCACGACTATCGCGATGCGCGGTGGTTCAAACTCAACGGGCATTGACCATGCGGCGGCCATCACGTTGCGTCTGTCGAGGCTTTCATCCCGACTGGTGATAAGCACAGTTGGGCCGTGGTTCAGCAGACGGCTGGCATGACGTAATTCAACGGGGCGAAAGTGGCTCATAGGATCTCCTCATCTACACCGATGTAGTATGACGAAAAAGCACGTAAATCAAAGTGGATGCGTAAAATTAGTTTATAAACAGAACATCTCAATCAAAGGAAACTGATGCATGTCCCCATTTCTGACCGCCTATTTTGCCCGCATCGGCTGGGCGCAACCGACGCGGGTGGATATCGATACCCTGCGCGCGCTGCATTTACATCACAACTGTGCCATCCCTTTTGAGAATATTGATGTCGTTCTGCCACGCGAAATCCAGCTTGACGATCGGTGTCTGGTCGACAAGCTGGTCACCGCACGTCGCGGAGGGTACTGCTTTGAGCAAAACGGTCTGTTCGAGCGCGTCCTGCGTGAAGTCGGGTTTACGGTGCGTAGCGTGCTGGGGCGCGTGGTATTAGCGAATCCGCCGCAAATGCCTCCGCGCACGCACCGTCTGCTGCTGGTTGAGCTTAACGGTGAGCGCTGGATTGCCGATGTGGGGTTTGGCGGCCAGACGCTGACGGCGCCGATTCGACTGCTCGCTAATGAAGAACAGGAGACGCCGCACGGGCTGTATCGTCTGCTGAGCGAGGGGAACGACTGGGTGCTGCAGTTCCGTCACCACGAGCACTGGCAGTCGATGTACCAGTTTGACCTGACGACGCAGTATTTCAGCGATTACGTGATGGGGAATTTCTGGTCGGCGCACTGGCCGCAGTCGCATTTTCGTCATCATCTGTTGATGTGTCGCCATCTGCCGGACGGCGGCAAGCTGACGCTAACCAACTTCAACTTTACCCACTGGCAGAACGGTCACGTAGAAGAGCAGATCCATTTGCCGGATGCTGAGGCGCTTTACCAGCTGATGCAGGAACGCTTTGGGCTGGGCGTTGACGATGCAAAACACGGATTTTCACTGGCGGAGCTGACGGCGGTAATGGCGGGCTTTGATACACATCCTCAGGCCGGGAAATAATACGCAGGCCGGGTAAGGCGTCGCCGCTACCCGGCAACATCACTGCTTAGACGGCGTATTAAACAACTCGAGCGTGATTAATTTATCAAGATGGTTATTAAAGGCGGCTTCGTCCATTTCGGGCATGTTTAAGATATACATTCCGTCAAGACCGCACACCAGACCAATCAAGCGCCAGGCAATATTTTCCGCTCGATCGCCCGGTTTTAATGCCCCGGCCTCCGTTCCCGCTTTGATAAGCGCCACCGTTTCCTGGTGCCACATCTCCATGGTCATCACATACGCGCCCTTGATATCGGCATCGCGGCTGGCGAGGATCTGCGCCTCACGCCACAGGCGAATATAGGGCTCAAACCTCCCGTCATCGCTGCCGAGCATGGCATGAAGCTGTTCCCGCCAGCCGGCCTGTCTACCCGCGACATCCGCATCCAGCAGCTCGCGAATTAGCCGTACGAAGGCCAGCGATTTTAGCTCGCCGCCGGACGTAAAATGATGATGCACCTGGCCGGTGGCGACTCCGGCCTCGGCAGCAATACGGCGTACCGTCATTGCCGCCAGTCCTTCAGCCAGCGCCACGCGCATGGCGGCCTGTAAGATGGCTTCCCGCCGTTCATCCTTGCTCAGATATCGCATGTTTACTCACTCTCAATGGGAATGAAACGAGTGTAACAAAAAGCTGGACATGCGTTCAACTTTACGTAGGATCGCATCCTGGACATGTGTCCATGTTTTAAAAGAAAAGGAAATTTATGTTTCGTCAGTGGTTAGCGTTAGTGATTATCGTGCTGGTGTATATCCCGGTGGCGATCGACGCGACGGTGCTGCACGTGGCGGCGCCGACATTGAGCATGACGCTGGGCGCCAGCGGCAATGAATTGCTGTGGATCATCGATATTTACTCGCTGGTCATGGCGGGAATGGTGCTGCCGATGGGCGCCCTGGGTGACCGCATTGGTTTTAAACGACTGCTCATGATTGGCAGCACGCTGTTTGGCCTGTCGTCGCTGGCGGCAGCGTTTGCCCCTTCAGCAGGGTGGCTGATTGCGGCGCGCGCCTCGCTGGCAATCGGCGCGGCGATGATTATTCCGGCCACGCTGGCTGGGATCCGTACGCTGTTTATCGACGCGCGGGATCGTAATATTGCGCTCGGCGTCTGGGCCGCGGTGGGGTCCGGTGGCGCGGCGTTTGGCCCGCTGATTGGCGGTATGCTGCTCGAGCATTTCTACTGGGGCTCGGTGTTTTTAATCAACGTACCGATCGTGCTGGTGGTGGTTTCGCTGGCGGCGCGTTTTGTGCCTCCTCAGCAGGGACGCCCGGAGCAGCCGCTGAATATCAGCCATGCCATTATGCTGATAGTGGCGATTTTGCTGCTGGTCTACAGCGCAAAAACAGCCCTCAAAGGCGCACTGTCGCCGTGGGTGGTCGCGTCCGCGCTGGTTACCGGCTCGGTGCTGCTGTTTATCTTCGTGCGTATTCAGCTCCGCGCCCGCGTGCCGATGATCGACATGCGTCTGTTCTGCCATCGTATCATTTTGAGCGGCGTGGTGATGGCGATGACCGCCATGATTGCCCTTGTAGGGTTTGAGCTGCTGATGGCCCAGGAGCTGCAGTTTGTTCACGGCTTTACGCCGTTTGAAGCGGGAATGTTCATGCTGCCGCTGATGGTGGCGAGCGGGTTTAGCGGTCCGATCGCGGGTGTGCTGGTCGGGCGATTAGGGCTACGCATCGTCGCGGCTGGTGGAATGGGGCTCAGCGCCGTTAGCTTTATCGGCCTGTCGATGCTCGACTTCAGCACGCAGCAGCTGCTGGCTTCTGCCCTGATGGTTCTGCTCGGCTTTAGCGCCGCCAGCGCGCTGCTGGCCTCGACCTCGGCGATTATGGCCGCTGCGCCGAAAGAGAAGGCCGCCGCCGCGGGGGCCATTGAAACCATGTCCTATGAACTGGGCGCAGGGCTGGGGATCGCCATCTTTGGTCTGCTGTTGACCCGCAGCTTCTCGGCGTCGATTGACCTGCCGCAGGGGCTGAACGCCTCGCTCGCAGATAAAGCCTCGTCATCCATTGGCGAGGCGATGAAGGTGGCGCAGGATCTGACCCCGACGCTGGCGGAATCGGTGATTGAGGCGGCGAAAAGCGCGTTTATCACCTCGCACAGCGTGGCGCTGGGCAGCGCGGGCGGAATGCTGCTGTTGCTGGCAGTGGGGATCTGGTTCAGCCTGGCGAGGGTCAAGCCGCAGTAATACAGGGCGCGCGGTTGGCGCGGGTGGGGCAGATGGGCTATGTTTTTTAAAGGATTATCTGACTCTTGCTGGAAAATATGCGCCCTCGCCACAGCAGTGAACCGTCCCAACCGCTCTCCCGGTTAACCCTGCTTGCAGGAGGCGCGCTGGGCGTCGTTTTTGGTGATATCGGCACCAGCCCGCTCTATACCTTCCGCACGGTGCTGTCGCTCTCTGAGCATGACCCTACGCCCGGCGTCATACTGGGCCTGCTCTCCCTGATTACCTGGACACTCATCCTGGTAACGTCCATAAAATATGCCGCCTTTGCCATGCGAATTGATAATCACGGCGAGGGCGGCATTATGGCCCTGATGTCGCTTCTGGTGGAGAAAGGCAAAGGCGGGCGCTGGGTCATTTTTTCCGCCCTTATCGGCGCCGCTTTAATTTACGGTGACGGCGCGATAACCCCGGCTATCTCCGTGCTTTCTGCCCTTGAAGGGCTGGAGATGGTCATTCCTGAATCTCAGCCGTACATATTACCCCTGACGGTGGCGGTTCTGCTGGGGCTGTTTCTTCTTCAGCCTTTTGGTACCGCTCGCATAGGGAAAATATTTGGCCCGGTCATGGCGGTTTGGTTTTTGGCGATTGCTGCCCTGGGCGTGCGGGGGATCGTTCAACACCCCTCGGTATTGCTGGCCCTCAACCCTGCGTACGGCATCGCGTTTTTGTTTTCGAACGGGTACACCAGTTTCCTGGTCCTGGGCGGCGTTTTTCTCTGCGTGACGGGTGCCGAGGCCCTGTATGCAGACATGGGGCATTTTGGCAAAAAGCCCATCTGGCTTGCCTGGTACGGCATCGTCTTTCCTTCGCTGCTGCTCAACTATGCCGGCCAGTCAGCGCTGATTCTGGCCGGTGCCGACAGCAAACAAAACCTTTTCTATACGCTCTGTCCGCCGGTGCTGCAGGTTCCGCTCATCATTCTTGCCGCGCTGGCGACGATCATCGCCAGTCAGGCGATTATTACCGGCGCTTTTTCCATGACGCGCCAGGCCATACAGCTTGGCTGGTTACCCCGATTACGCATCAAGCAGACGGCGGCGGAAAGCTACGGCCAGATTTATATCGGGATAATCAACTGGCTGCTGATGGGGGTGACCATCGGGCTGGTGGTGTTCTTTAAATCCTCCGATAAGCTCGCCGCCGCGTACGGCATTGCCGTGTCGTTAACCATGCTGATGACCACGGGGCTGCTGTTTGTGGCAATGCGCGAAGTGTGGCGCTGGAGCCTGGCCAGCAGCGCGGTGATTGCCCTCTGTTTCCTGGTGATTGATGCCACCTTCTTGTTTGCCAATCTGATTAAGGTCCTGGAGGGCGGCTATATTCCGCTCCTGATGGCCGCCGCTATTTGTACGGTGATGCTGATCTGGCACCGCGGCGTTAAGGCGGTATCCGCATCGGTGGGCGAGAAGGGCGTCAGCGTGGATGCGTTCTTTGCCCAGCTTCAGCAAAAGACGGTGCCCAGAGTGGCGGGCTCCGCCGTCTTTTTGACCCGGACACAAAACAATATCCCGCCGGTCATGCGCTGGCACGTCGCGCGAAACCGGGCGCTACAGCAGGATGTGTTGTCGCTTACCATTGATATTCTGAATGTGCCCTACGTGGGGGAAGAACAACGCATCAGGGTAGAGCAGCGCGCGCCGGGCTACTGGCACGGCGTGGCGCAGTATGGCTTTATGGAACACCCGGACATCCCGCGTTTGCTGCAGGGTGTCAGCGAGATTAACGCGATTTTTGCCACGGATGACGCCACCTGGTATGTCGGGCATGAAACCATTGTGGCAGGCGAGGGTGAGGCAGGAATGGCGGCCTGGCAACGGCACATCTTTGCGTTCATGAAGCGCAACTGCACGCACGTCATCAACCACTATCACCTTCCCAGCGATCGGGTTGTCGAAATCAGCCGACGCGTTGCCGTGTAGACTCTGGCGAAAGCAGATGTCCTCTGCTTTCGCACCGTTCTATCTCTCCAGGGCCGCGGACAGAACGCTATGCAATAACACGTTCGCCCCTTTTTCCGCCCACTCCGGCAGGATCCTCTCCGCTTCGTTATGGCTGATGCCTTTCACGCAGGGGATAAAGATCATGCTGGCGGGCGCCATTTTGCTGACATAGCAGGCGTCATGTCCCGCACCGGAGACCATCGGTTTCGACGAATAGCCCAGTTCCGCCACGGCCTTCTCCGAACGCGCCAGGCATTCGGCGTCAAACGCGATGGGCGCGTAGTCAAAAATACGCTCAACGGCAGCCGCGACGCCGCGCAGGCTGAGGCTTTCAGCCACCTTATGCAGCGCCGCTTCCATGGCTTCCAGCGCCTGCTGCATAGGATGGCGAAACTCAACGCTGCATTCCACGCGAGACGGCACGACGTTGCGCGAGTTTGGCGTAACCTTCGCCATACCGATCGTTGCGCGTCCGTCCGGCGCATGCCGGTAGCCAATCTCTTCCACCTTCAGCGCCAGCTCTGCGAAGGCGGTCAGCGCGTCGCGGCGGCTGTGCATCGGCGTCGTGCCCGCGTGGGCGGCGAATCCGTCCAGCGTCAGGGTAAACCAGCGCTGGCCCATTGCCGCGCGGACTAACCCGATATCAATGGCTTCATCTTCCAGGATCGGGCCCTGTTCGATGTGCAGTTCGTAGCAGGCGTGAACCGGAAACGCGCGGGCAGGGGTTTCACCCCGGTAGCCAATGCTCTCCAGCGCTTCGCCCACGGTGATGCCATCGTTATCCGCGCGGGCATGGGCGTACGCTTCGCTAAACTGTCCCGTCCAGACCCCTGAAGAGAGCATGGCCGGCGCAAAGCGCGCGCCCTCTTCGTTAGTCCAGTTCACCAGCACAACGTCGCGTTCTGTCTCAACGTTATGATCGTTAAGGGTGCGCAGCAGCTCCAGCCCGGCCAGCACGCCGTAAACACCGTCGTAGTTACCGCCCAGCGGCTGGGTATCCACATGTGAACCCGTCATGACCGGGGCAAGCTGCGGTTTTTTCCCCGCGCGACGGATAAACATATTGCCCATGCTGTCGACCTCGCAGGTGAAACCTGCGTCCAGCGCCCAGTCGCGCAGCAGGTTACGCGCAATACGATCTTCCTCGCTCAGCGCCAGACGGGTCACGCCTCCGGCGGGCGTGCCGCCGATCTGCGCCATCATCTCAAGCGTTGACCACAGCCGTGCGGCGTTGACGCGGATCATGACTTGTCCTTACTGCTGCGGTAGCGGAAATCACAGCACGAACCGCCCTGCATGATGGTGGTCGTGCGGGTCAGCTTCACGTCAGGCGCATAGCCAACGATGAATTTTTCATCGCGCGCGCAGGAGAGCAGATGACCAATCTCGCCCAGCCCCATTTCGTGATACATCTCCGCGTAGCGACAGCGGGTTACGTTGTAGTTGTACTGCTGGTCGTCGGCGTCGATCACCTTCACGTCCAGGGCGTTATCTTTCTCCCACAGATACTGCAGGGCGATGAAACTCTTGACGTCCGCGCCGTTGGGTTCTTTGCTGGCAAAAGCTTTGCCAGCGTCAATCGCGGCCTGCTCAATGGCCTCGCCAATGACCGCCTGGGCGCGGGATTTTCCTATCTCGCGCACCAGGATTTCATAAATTGGCTTAATAATTTCTGCTTCAATTTTGCGGCGGGCGAGAATGCCCAGCTCGTTATTATCACTCATCACATTGCCCTCGCTGCGTTACTTCGCTTTTGCGCCACCCAGCACGGTCTGCGGCTGCCATTTGCCGTCGACAACTTTGTAAACGGTGAACGACGGCGATTTCAGGTTACCTTCTTTATCAAACGCGATCTGGCCGGTGACGCCGGAGTAGCTGATGGCGCGCAGGGCGGGCAGATAGTCGGATGGCTCAACGGAGTCTGCTTTTTCCATCGCCGCAACCAGCACGCGGGTGGCGTCATAGGCGAACGGGGCGTGCAGTTCGATATGGGTATGGTAGCGGGACTGATAGGCCTGTTCGAATGCCTTTCCACCCGGCATCTGGTCAACGGGCAGACCCGGCTCCAGCGCCACCACGCCTTCGCCTTCTTTCTGCGCCAGCTGCAGGAACGTCTGGCTGACAAATCCGCCCGCGCCCATCAGGGTGGCGTTCATGCTCAGCTGTTTGATACGACGCGCCAGCGGTGCGGCCTGGCTGTCAACGCCGCCGAAGAAGATCAGATCGGCGTTTTTACTCCGGATGGCGGTCAGCACGGCGCTGAAGTCCACCGTTTTGTCATCAACGTACTGACGATCGACAACCTTCACGCCCTGTGCTTCCAGCGATTTAATAAACTGGTCCGCCAGACCCTGACCAAAGGCGGTACGGTCGTCGATCACCGCAATGC
Source organism: Enterobacter sp. R-1.6.2 (assembly GCF_035064085.1). NCBI lineage: Bacteria > Pseudomonadati > Pseudomonadota > Gammaproteobacteria > Enterobacterales > Enterobacteriaceae > Enterobacter > Enterobacter sp. R-1.6.2. Next base: position 52,467 of record NZ_JASEYI010000001.1, on the reverse strand, counting down.
GTTTGGCTTTCAGCGTATTGACCGCGTACTGACCGGCTAGCTGACCGCCGTCGTCGTCGTGGCCCATCACGCGAAAGCTGGTATCAAAACCCTGCCTGGTATAGGCGTGACCGGTCGCGACCGGTGCCACCTGTGCGATGCCCGCATCGTGATAGACGCGTGCGGCAGGAATGCTTGTTCCGGTGTTCCAGTGACCGACAACGCCCGCCACGCCGCTATCCACCAGACGCTGCGCCACGGCCACGGCGGTGCGCGGGTCGGACTGATCGTCTTCGGACTGCAGTTTGAAGGTCACCGCTTTGCCGCCGATGGTCAGGTGCTGCTTGTTAATGTCGTCAATGGCCAGCTGCGCGCCGTTCTCCAGGTCCTTACCGATACGGGCAGACGGGCCGGTGAGCGGGCCCGCCAGACCGATAACCACGGTTTCGCCGTCGGCGGCCCAGGCTCCGGTAGAGGCAAAACTGCCGAGGAGGATAGCGGCGCTAAGCGCACTGATTTTTACTGTTTTCATTGTATTTCCCTGATGTTGGCTGGTGTTGTTAAACGGGCATTTCGCCCAAATAAATCTGTGCAATCTGGTCGTCATTGAGCAGCGCTTTCGATTCGCCATGATGAACAATGCTGCCGCTGTCCATCACCCACGCGCTGTCGGTGACTTCCAGCGCGAGACGGGCGTTTTGTTCGATGAGCAGCAGGGCAACGCCGCGCTCGCGCAGGCCGGCAATGACGGCAAAAATGTTCTCGACCATCTTCGGGGCAAGGCCCATCGAGGGTTCGTCGAGGATCAGCAGGCGCGGGCGGCTGAGCAGGGCGCGGTTAAGGGCCAGCAGCTGTTGCTCACCGCCGGACAGCAGGCCGGCGAGCTGATGCTGGCGTTCTCCCAGGCGCGGGAAGCGCTCGAAGGTCTCGTTCATCTCGCGCTTAACGGTGACAGTGTCACGCCTGAGCCAGGCGCCCATCTGCAGGTTTTCCAGCACCGTCATTCGGGAGAAGATCCCCCGGCCTTCCGGAACCATCACCAGACCGTCACGGAGCAGGATTTCGGGCCTGTTCTCACGCACCGCTTTACCGTTGAATTCAATATGGCCGCTAAAGCTTTCCAGTCCGGTAATGGCGCGCACCGTGGAGCTTTTCCCCGCGCCGTTAGCGCCGATCAGCGTAGCCTGTTCGCCCTCGTGCAGGGTAAAAGAGACATCGCGTACGGCCTGAATACCGCCGTAATGCACGTCCAGACGTTCCACCTTCAGTAATTCAGACATGGGCGTTGCCTCCAAGCCAGGCGGCGATCACCGCCGGGTCGCGACGCACGCTCTCCGGCGTGCCGCTGGCGAGCGTTTTGCCGTAATCAAGCACCGTCAGGCGATCGCAGATGCCCATCACCAGCTTGACGTCATGTTCAATCATCAGCAGGGTTTTGCCGTCATCGCGAAGGCGGATAAGCAGCTCGCCGAGCGCCACTTTTTCAGCAGCGTTCATCCCGGCGGCGGGTTCGTCCAGCGCCAGCAGCAGCGGATCCGTTGCCAGCGCGCGGGCAATCTCCAGACGTCGCTGATGGCCATACGCCAGATCGCAGGCGCGGTAGTGGGCGAACTTCGCAATGCCGGTGTACTCCAGCCAGTGCCAGGCCAGCTCCCGGGTCTGCGTCTCTTACGCGCGAGCGCGTTTGTGGCGGCTGAGCGCGGCCCACAGGCCGTTACGGGTGCGCACGTGGCGGCCCACCATCACGTTTTCCAGCACCGACATGTCGTTAAAGAGGCGCACGTTCTGGAAGGTGCGCGCGATCCCGGCGGCGGTGACTTTCTCAATGTGCTTTGGGAAATAGGGCTTATCGGCAATGGAAAATTCACCGCTGTCCGCCGGATAAAGCCCGGTGATCAGGTTAAAACAGGTGGTTTTTCCCGCCCCGTTAGGACCAATCAGGCCGTAGATCTCGCCCTTGTTCACGGTAATCGAAACGTCATCCACGGCGGTAAGCCCGCCGAAGCGTTTGGACATGTTGCGTACGGTTAACAGACTCATGTATTCACCTCCTTGTGGCGTACCGGCCAGATCCCGGCAGGACGCACCAGCATGACCAGCACCAGCGCCAGGCCGTAGAACAGCTGACGCAGCACTTCCGGGTCAATCAGTACCGTACCGAACAGCGCCTGCTGAACCGGGGCTGCCTGACTGCGCAACAGTTCCGGCAGGGCGGTAAGCAGTATCGCGCCGAGGATCACGCCCGGAATGTGTCCCATCCCGCCCAGCACCACCATCGCCAGCACGGCAATGGATTCCTGTAACGTGAAGGATTCCGGGGAGACAAAGCCCTGGAACGCGCCGAACAGGGCACCCGCCACGCCGCCAAAAGAGGCACCCATCGCAAAGGCCAGCAGCTTATAGTTACGCACGTTGATGCCCATCGCGCGGGCCACATCCTCATCTTCACGGATGGCGTGCCAGGCGCGGCCAATACGGGAATGCTGCAGGCGCAGGCAGACAAAAATAATCGCCACAATCACCAGCATCAGCAGGTAGTACCACAGCCACAGGGCGGGCACTTTGAAACCAAACCAGTGGTATACGCCGCTAAACTTCAGGCCGAACAGATTCAGCGTATCCACCCCGGTAATGCCCTTTGCACCGTTGGTGATGTTCAGCGGACGGTCGAGGTTGCGCATCAGGATGCGGATGATTTCGCCAAAACCGAGGGTCACTATCGCCAGGTAGTCCCCGCGCAGCTTCAGCGTGGGAGCACCCAGTAAAATGCCGCAGACCGCAGCGACGAGCGCCGCCAGCGGAATAATCAGCAGATATGAGGTGTGCAGCCCGTCCGGGAACCAGACGTTGAGGATCGGGAAAACCTCCAGCAGGTGTGGCGAGGCCATCAGTGCTGCGAGATAGGCGCCGACCGCGTAAAAGGCGATAAACCCCATATCCAGCAGGCCGGTATAGCCCACCACAATATTGAGCCCCAGCGCCAGCATGATGTAGAGCAGGGCGAAGTCGATAACGCGCACCCAGTAGTTGCCGCCAAGCTGCGTGGCCACCACGGGAGCAACCAGCAGCGCGAGGCAGAACAGGACCATGCCTGACCAGAATTTGCGCGTCGCAGCCGGGGTTTGTAGTTGAAGCGTTGTCATTGTTTCCCTCACGCCCTGTGCGCTACGCGCTCGCCCAGCAGGCCTGCCGGACGGAAGACCAGCACCAGAATCAGGACCATGAAGGCAAAGACGTCCTGATAGTTACTGCCGAAGACGCCGTGGGTCAGTTCACCCAGGTAACCTGCGCCCAGCGCTTCGATAATGCCGAGTAGGATCCCGCCAATCATGGCGCCACGAATGTTGCCAATGCCTCCCAGCACGGCGGCGGTAAAGGCTTTGATCCCGGGCAAAAAGCCCATCGAGAAGCTGGCGTTGCCGTAGTTGCTGGCCATCATGACGCCTGCCAGCGCGGCAAATACCCCGCCAATGGCGAACGTCAGGGTAATAATGGCATTGGGGTTAACCCCCATCAGCGTGGCAACGCGCGGGTTTTCCGCCACGGCGCGCATGCCGCGCCCCAGGCGGGTGTATTCCACCAGCAGCCATAGCCCCGTCATCACCGCAAGCGCCAGCGCCACGGTAACAATGCCGGTGACGGTCACAATGGCGGGGGGATGTTGTTCACTTCCTGACGTCACAGCGATCGGTTCCATGGGCAGGATCTGCGGGAACATCAGCGGATTGCGCGTCCAGATAATCATCGCCACGGTTTGCAGCAGGACCGAGACGCCGATACCTGAGATAAGCGGTGCCAGGCGCGGGGCGTTGCGCAGTCGACGGTAGGCAAAGCGCTCTACGGCCATTGCCAGCAGGGCGCAAACGGCCATGGCAATCGCCAGGGCAACGCCAAGCTGCAACAGCAGCGGCATGTGAGGAAAGGTAGTGTTCAGGGCGTTAATGGCGGAAAGGGTGGTGAGCGCACCGACCATCAGAATATCGCCGTGAGCAAAGTTAATAATGCGCAAGATGCCATACACCATGGTATAGCCCAGCGCGATCAGCGCGTAAATGCTGCCCAGCATCACACCGTTGATCAATTGTTGTATGAGTGTATCCAACGTCTGTTCCCGCAAAGTCTTCTTTCTGCGGCTACCATCCGATAAATGAATTTAATTGTAAAATACACATATATTATTTCTTATGATAAACCGCTATTGTTTTATCTTAATGATTTATATAAAGATAATGTAATCGCGTTCTCTGGTGAAAAGCCTAAAGAAATCAACATATGAATAAAACAGAACAATTGGCGGGTTTGCCTGCGTATGCAGACAGCCGTCTGGCAAACGATCCGCCGCTTCGGGCCGTCCGTGCCTTTGAGGCCATCGCCCGGCTGGGCAGCGTCACGCTTGCCGCGCAGGAGCTGGATATCTCACCGTCGGCGGTCAGCCATCAGCTCAAGGTGCTCGAAGGGTATCTGCAAATGCCGCTGACGGCGCGTCAGGGGCGCAGGCTGGTGCTGAGCCAGCACGGACGGGAATATTACCGTTCGATCCGTGCGGCATTTAACGTGCTGCGCCAGGCAACGGAGCATCTGGCCGGGCAGGCGCAAACGCGTCAGGTCACCATCAGCCTGATCCCGCTTTTTGGCATGGGGTGGTTTATCCCGCGTCTGCCTGATTTTATGCGTGCTAATCCGCAGACCGAGATCAACGTAGTGTATGCCAACCACCGTAACTATCTGAGCGATGCGTCGGATATGTCGATTCGTTTTGGTAACGGCCAGTGGGCGGGCTATCAGAGCGAAAAGCTGATTTCCGGACAGATGGTGCCGGTGTGCAGCCGCGCGTTTTTGCGCATTCATGGCCATATCGACACGCCTGAGCAACTGCTGCAAATGCCGCTGCTGCATGATGAAGAGCGCACCACGTGGCCGCAGTGGTTTCTGCTGCAGGGGGTAAAACGTCCTCTTCGGCGCAGCGGCCCCCTGTTTGAAGACGGGCTGTTAACGCTGGCGGGCGTGCAGGCCGGGCTGGGCTGCGCGCTGATGCGCGAGCCGCTGATAGCGCCTTATCTTGAGAGCGGCGAGCTGGTGAAGATATTTGACTTACCCATCGATGACGGGCGCGACTATCACCTCTGCGTGCGTTCGGATTCGGAGATGACCGAGGACGGTAAGCTGCTGCAAAACTGGCTGCGCCGGGCGGCGAGAGGGGAGCCGTCATCCGGGTAAAAGTGACGGATAAAAAAAAGCCAGCTTATTCAGCTGGCTTTTGTACAGACAAGATTTAGAACTGGTAGGTCAGACCCAGCGCAACGATGTTGTCGGTACCGATGCCTGCCTGGCGAGTGAACTGGTTGTCGTCGAGCAGGTTGATTTTGTAATCCACGTAGGTGGACATGTTTTTGTTAAAATAGTAGGTCGTGCCAACATCGATGTATTTAACCAGATCCTGGTCGCCGAAGTTTTCGATGTCTTTACCTTTGGACTGCAGGTAAGCGATGGATGGGCGCAGGCCAAAGTCGAACTGATACTGAGCCACAACTTCGAAGTTTTGCGCCTTGTTTGCAAAACCGTAGATGTCGCTGCGATTACCGTTAGAGGTACCGAAGCGGGTTGCGTTATAGGTCTGAGAGTACTGTGCAGCAAGGTAAATGTTGTTCGCGTCGTATTTCACACCACCGCTGTACACTTCAGCGCGGTCGCCTTCACCGTATACGCCAGCCGCATTCTGGTCAGCGGTACGACGTGAAGAGGACATTGCGCCACCCACGCTGAAGCCTTCACCCAGATCGTAAGTCAGGGACGCGCCGTAACCGTCGCCGTTCTGGTTCAGCAGGCTGCGACCGCTGGTGTTTTCACCGCTTACGCTGCCGTTTTTGCCCTGATACTGCAGAGCAAAGTTCAGGCCCTCAACCAGACCAAAGAAGTCCTGGTTACGGTAGGTCGCAACGCCGTTTGCACGAGACTGCAGGAAGTTGTCGGCACCGTAGGTGTCGCCGCCGAATTCTGGCAGAACGTCGGTCCAGGAGGTCACGTCGTAAATTACGCCGTAGTTACGACCGTAATCAAAGGAGCCTGCTTCAGCAAACTTCAGACCTGCAAACGCCACACGGGTCCAGGACTGGTTGTCGCCTTCGTCTTTGTTACCCTGAATCTGGTATTCCCACTGGCCGTAGCCGGACAGCTGGTCGTTAACCTGAGTTTCGCCCTTGAAGCCGATACGCATGTAGGTTTTATCGCCATCTGCGCCAGCGTCATCAGAGAAATAGTGCAGACCTGTTACTTTACCGTACAGATCCAGCTTGTTACCGTCTTTGTTGTAAATTTCGGCAGCGTTAACAACGCCTGCTGCCAGCATGGAAGTGACTGCCACTGCAACTAATTTAAGTTTCATCTTAAATGTTCCTTATAATTTTTTTTTTGAGTATTTCCTGAACCACTGTAAACGATTTCTAAACGAGGCTGTTCGTCAATGGCATGCTATTTTTAAAAATCTTGTAGTCTTATTTCAATAATAAGTTTCAAAATATTAGAGATAATTTCAATTAGTGTGATCTCGATCGTGCAAAAAGGCGATTATTCAAACAATGCGACCGAATTTCATACGATTGATAATTGTGTATTCTGCGGGACTATTGCTATCGCTATAATTTCTGCGTGTTTTAGTCTATTGCGTTAGATTTCGGTATTGTCGATGCTTTGAGGGGGTTATTATTATTGTTTTGACTTAAGAACAGTAGGTTAGGGGTAAATCACGACGTATATTGCGAATATTTCCATGAACACGTCAGAAATGAATTATTGCATTTAATGCTATCCATGACGTTAATATTCGCAGTTAATTAATTTCATGGTGTTGTCAGTTTGTGTCAATTATCTTTTCGGCCGTTTACAGAAGACGGTAAATATAAACCGAATTTAAACGGAAATGCGATAATTATGATAAATATTCCGAGGAGCGATCACACTTTAAATTTATGTTAATTATGTTGCCGGGCTGAAATTCGCCCGGCCGTTAGAGAAGCATTATTTTCTTGTTGCGTACCAGCAGAGCAACGACCCGGCGCAGACCATCAGCGCGCCTTGCCAGAACGAGAATGAGAGGGGCGAACTCAGCACTGCGGCGGCAAGCGCGGCGGAGAGGACAGGGGTAAAATAGGATACGGCAGCGAGTACCGTGACGTTACCGTGAAGGATGCCAATATTCCATGCGGCGTAACCAAATCCAAGCGCAATACCGCACATGACCAGTTTCACGACCACCGGAAGCGTGAACACCATCTCGGGCTGATCGCTGAGAAAATATTTCACCCACAGGCTCAGCGCGGTCAGCAAAACAAACAGGGTAATGCCGTTTTGTCCTTTCGCAAATTTGCTGGTGACCGTGCAGTAGGCGGCCCAGATAAATGCCCCGGCAAACGCCAGCGCGTAGCTCAGCGGGCTGGAAACGATGTTGCGGGTTATTTCATCAAGATGTAAACCCTGTTCACCGCCCAATACCCAGCATACGCCCAGCAATGAGACGGCTAAGCCGGGGATCACCCACAGGGTAGATTTCTGCCCGTTGAACAAAATGGCAAACACAATGGTCAGGCTTGGCCAAAGGTAATTGACCATGCCCACTTCAATAGCCTGCGATCGCGTGGCGGCATAACCCAGCGACAGCGCCAGGCATATTTCGTAGCTGACAAATAAAACGCTGCCGGCAATAAGATAGCGGGGTGAAAACCGCCTGATATCAGGAAATCCTACCGTCACCAGACACAGTAATCCGCTCAGCGTGTAGATCATTGCCGCACCGCCTACCGGGCCGAGTCCCTCACTCACGCTGCGAATAAGGCCGACCATGGTGCTCCATAACAGTATTGCCGCCAGCCCAATAAGCGTTGCTCTCTTTCTGTCCATTACTTCGCCATTGCAATAAAAATCAGAGGAAAAATGTATCGCATTCATCCTGACGCTGTCGCCAATTATTCTCTTAAACCGTTAATCAAAAAGGAGTATTTAAAGGTTCTGGGGGTGACTATTAAGGGGGTGAAGGCAGATGACCTTGATTTGACGCAAAAAAAACAGGGGCTTTGCTGTTAGTTTGCGGCGCGAAGTCTTATATGAAAACGAGGACAACAATGGACGTCAGCCGCAGACAATTTTTTAAAATCTGCGCGGGCGGTATGGCCGGAACAACGGCAGCCATGCTGGGATTTGCTCCCAAAATGGCGCTGGCTCAGGCACGCAACTATAAGCTGCTGCGCGCAAAAGAGATCCGTAACACCTGCACATACTGCTCCGTAGGTTGTGGGCTTTTAATGTATAGCCTGGGCGATGGCGCGAAGAACGCCAGAGAAGCGATTTACCATATTGAAGGGGACCCGGATCATCCGGTGAGCCGCGGGGCGCTTTGCCCGAAAGGGGCGGGGCTGCTGGACTACGTTCACAGCGAAAACCGCCTGCGCTACCCGGAATACCGCGCGCCGGGTTCTGATAAATGGCAGCGTATTTCCTGGGATGAGGCCTTCTCCCGTATTGCCAAATTAATGAAAGCCGACCGCGACGCCAACTTTGTTGAAAAGAACGCCCAGGGCGTGACGGTTAACCGCTGGCTTTCCACCGGGATGCTGTGCGCGTCTGCGGCGAGTAATGAAACCGGCATGCTGACGCAAAAATTTGTGCGCTCTCTCGGCATGCTGGCGGTAGACAACCAGGCGCGCGTCTGACACGGACCAACGGTAGCAAGTCTTGCTCCAACATTTGGTCGCGGTGCGATGACCAACCACTGGGTTGATATCAAAAACGCTAACGTCGTGGTGGTGATGGGCGGTAACGCCGCGGAAGCCCATCCGGTGGGGTTCCGCTGGGCGATGGAAGCGAAAAAAAACAACGATGCGACGCTTATCGTCGTCGATCCGCGCTTTACGCGTACGGCATCGGTGGCCGATATCTATGCGCCGATCCGCTCCGGTACGGACATTACATTCCTGTCCGGCGTGCTGCTGTACCTGATCGAAAACAACAAAATTAACGCGGAATACGTTAAGCACTACACCAACGCGAACCTGCTGGTGCGGGATGATTTTGCCTTCGATCACGGGCTGTTTAGCGGCTATGACGCCGAAAAACGCCAGTACGATAAAACGTCCTGGAACTATCAGTTCGATGAAAACGGCTACGCGCTGCGTGATGAAACCCTGACGCACCCGCGCTGCGTGTGGAACCTGCTGAAACAGCACGTTTCCCGCTATACGCCGGACGTGGTGGAAAACATCTGCGGCACGCCGAAAGCGGACTTCCTGAAGGTGTGTGAAGTGCTGGCCTCCACCAGCGCCGCCGACAGAACAACGACGTTCCTCTACGCGCTGGGCTGGACGCAGCATACCGTGGGTGCGCAGAACATCCGCACCATGGCGATGATCCAGCTGCTGCTCGGCAACATGGGGATGGCGGGAGGCGGCGTGAACGCGCTGCGCGGGCACTCCAACATTCAGGGGCTCACTGACCTTGGCCTGCTGTCGACCAGCCTGCCGGGCTACCTGACGCTGCCGTCTGAAAAGCAGGCGGATCTGCAAACGTATCTTGAGGCCAATACGCCGAAAGCGACGCTGCCGGACCAGGTGAACTACTGGAGCAACTATCCGAAGTTCTACGTCAGCCTGATGAAATCCTTCTACGGCGACGCGGCGCAGAAGGAGAACGACTGGGGCTTTGAGTGGCTGCCGAAGTGGGACCAGGCTTACGACGTCATCAAGTATTTCAACATGATGGATAAGGGCGACGTCACGGGGTATATCTGCCAGGGCTTTAACCCGGTGGCCTCCTTCCCGGACAAGAACAAAGTCGTTCGCAGCCTGAGCAAGCTGAAGTACATGGTGGTTATCGATCCGCTGGTGACCGAAACGTCCACCTTCTGGCAGAACCACGGGGAATCGAACGATGTCGATCCGGCGTCGATTCAGACAGAAGTGTTCCGCCTGCCGTCCACCTGCTTTGCGGAAGAAGACGGTTCAATCGCTAACTCTGGCCGCTGGCTGCAGTGGCACTGGAAAGGCCAGGATGCGCCGGGCGAAGCGCGTAACGACGGCGAGATCCTGGCCGGGATTTACCATCGCCTGCGCGAAATGTACCGCACCGAAGGCGGCAAGGGCGCTGAGCCGCTGCTGAAGATGGGCTGGAGCTACAGGCAGCCTGACCATCCTGAGTCAGAGGAAGTCGCCAAAGAGAACAACGGCGTGGCGCTGGCGGATCTCTATGACGCCAGCGGCAACCTGGTGGCTAAGAAAGGCCAGCTGCTGAACAGCTTCGCGCTGCTGCGCGATGACGGCACGACGGCGTCGTCCTGCTGGATCTACACCGGCAGCTGGACGGAGCAGGGCAACCAGATGGCCAACCGCGACAACGCCGACCCGTCCGGGCTGGGCAATACGCTGGGCTGGGCATGGGCGTGGCCGCTGAACCGTCGCGTGCTGTACAACCGCGCGTCTGCAGACGTAAACGGCAAGCCGTGGGATCCGAAACGCATGCTGATCCAGTGGAACGGGGCGAAGTGGGCAGGGAACGATATCCCGGACTACAACACCGCCGCGCCGGGCAGCAACACCGGGCCATTCATCATGCAGCCGGAAGGGCTGGGACGCCTGTTTGCCCTCAACAAGCTGGCGGAAGGGCCGTTCCCGGAACACTACGAGCCGATGGAAACGCCGCTCGGCACCAACCCGCTGCATCCGAACGTGGTCTCCAGCCCGGTGGTGCGTATCTACGAAGACGACGTCCTGCGCTTAGGCAAAAAGGACAAGTTCCCGTACGTAGGGACGACCTATCGCCTGACCGAGCATTTCCACACCTGGACCAAGCACGCGCGGCTTAACGCCATCGCGCAGCCGGAACAGTTTGTGGAGATCAGCGAGACGCTGGCGAAGGCGAAAGGCATCGCCAACGGCGACCGCGTGAAGGTAAGCAGTAAGCGCGGCTTTATTCGCGCGGTGGCGGTGGTGACCCGTCGTCTTCAATGCCTGAACGTGCACGGCCAGCAGGTGGAAACCGTCGGGATCCCACTGCACTGGGGCTTTGAGGGCGTGGCGCAGAAAGGCTACATCGCCAATACCCTGACGCCAAACGTCGGCGATTCCAACTCGCAAACGCCGGAGTACAAGGCGTTTCTGGTCAACATCGAGAAAGCGTAAGGAGCGATTAAATGGCGATGGAAACACAAGACGTTATCAAACGCTCCGCGACCAACCCGATTACCCCCGCGCCCCGCGCTCGGGACTACAAGGCAGAGGTCGCCAAGCTTATCGACGTCTCCTCCTGCGTGGGCTGTAAGGCCTGCCAGGTGGCCTGCTCGGAGTGGAACGATATCCGCGACGAGGTGGGGCACTGCGTGGGGGTCTACGACAATCCGGCGGATCTGAGCGCCAAATCCTGGACGGTGATGCGCTTTAGCGAAACCGAGCAGAACGGCAGGCTGGAATGGCTCATCCGTAAAGACGGTTGCATGCACTGTGAAGATCCGGGCTGCCTGAAGGCGTGCCCGTCTGCCGGCGCGATTATTCAGTACGCCAACGGTATCGTCGACTTCCAGCAGGACAACTGCATCGGCTGCGGGTACTGCATCGCGGGCTGTCCGTTTAATATCCCGCGCCTCAATAAAGAGGATAACCGGGTATACAAATGCACCCTGTGCGTGGACCGCGTCAGCGTCGGGCAGGAGCCTGCGTGTGTGAAAACCTGTCCGACAGGGGCGATCCACTTCGGCACCAAAAAAGAGATGCTGGACGTGGCGCAACAGCGCGTGGACAAGCTGAAAGCGCGCGGCTACGAGAATGCGGGCATTTATAACCCGCCGGGCGTGGGCGGTACGCACGTGATGTATGTGCTGCACCATAGCGACCAGCCGGAGCTGTACCACAACCTGCCGAAGGCTCCGGCGATCGATACCTCCATCAACCTCTGGAAAGGGGCGCTTAAGCCGCTTTCGGCGGCGGGCTTTATCGCCACCTTTGCCGGGCTGATTTATCACTACATCGGTATCGGGCCAAACAAAGAGGTGGATGAGGACGAGGAGGAGCATCATGAGTAAGTCGAAAACGATCGTGCGCACGAAGTTTGTTGACCGCGCCTGTCACTGGACGGTGGTGATTTGCTTCTTCCTGGTGGCGGTGTCGGGGATTTCGTTCTTCTTCCCGACACTGCAGTGGCTGACCGAAACCTTCGGCACGCCGCAGATGGGGCGCATTCTGCACCCGTTCTTCGGCGTGCTGATTTTCGTGGTGCTGATGTTTATGTTCGTGCGCTTTGTCCATCACAACATCCCGGACAGGCAGGATATCCCGTGGGTGAAAGGGATCGTCGAAGTCCTGAAGGGCAACGAGCATAAGGTCGCGAAGGTGGGGAAATACAACGCCGGGCAGAAGATGATGTTCTGGACCATCATGAGCATGATTTTTGTGCTTCTGGTGACCGGCGTGATTATCTGGCGTCCGTATTTTGCGCACTATTTTCCGATTCAGGTGATTCGCTACGCGCTGCTGATCCACGCCACCTCGGCAATCATTCTGATCCACGCCATCCTGATCCATATGTATATGGCGTTCTGGGTAAAGGGATCGATTAAAGGGATGATTGAAGGGAAGGTGAGCCGCCGCTGGGCGCAGAAACACCACCCGCGCTGGTATCGTGAAGTGGAACGACTGGAAGCGAAACAGGAAAGCACGGAAGGAATGAAGTAAGACCTGCGCCGTCGGCTTTGCCCGGCGGCGCTGAGTTTGCGCGGGCCTACGTTATGTATTGGTCACTAACGCATCTATCGCCGCGATAACAGTACTTCTCGCGCTGCGAAGATTACATACATAATCTTTATTATTTAGTTTCTGTTTTTCCACGTGTGTTATGCCAGCGGTGTTAAGAAAATATCGCTCAAAATCAATATTCACTAAAGGCATCGCGGCATTGATATGCCCACGTAGATAGCTATGGTAGCTCAATGGAATAATCAGTCTTGTTGATAAATCATCATAATAGTCATGTTGAATTATCATAAAATAAGGCTGGTAGTCCCGTGTTCTTTCTGAAGGGTTACGGTAAATGTCAAACTGAAAGCACATTAAATCCCTCCAAAGAAAGGATCGTCTGATAATAATCCCGCTTTAGCCGTAAATTCATTCATGGCTCTTATGAATTCTTTATCTTGCTGATGCTCTCGTCTTCGCGCCTCTGGTGTACGGGCCTCGCGGGAGACTCCACTCGCCATGCTAGCCCTTTTGCCATAGTCTTTGTTTCGGTTTGGCTTCATTTTCAGCTCCTTTGTTGGTGCGGTCATTATCAACCGCAGCCAACAAAAAACAATACCGTATCCCCTGGTAATCTACATTCTGCGAGGCGTATTCCAGTAATTTCAGAACCGCTCCTCCACATACCGGAACGGATATTTTGTGGGTTTGACTTTACCAATTTTACGTTTCGGTAAATCCACTTTTTCGACGTGAATTTCTTTATAGGGGATTTGGGTCAGCAGGTGAGAAATAATATTCAGACGCACGCGTTTTTTATCTTCTGAACGCGCTACAAACCACGGCGCCCAGGCGGTATCTGTCGCTTCAAACATGGCGTCGCGCGCGAGAGTATACTCGTCCCACAAGTTAAAGGACTTAATATCCATCGGCGATAGCTTCCATATTTTACGACCATCGTTAATACGGTCGCGCAGGCGGCGCTCCTGCTCTTTAGGCGTGACCTCCAGCCAGTACTTCAGCAGGATAATCCCGGCATCCACCATCGCTTTTTCCATCACCGGCGCACCATCAAGAAACTTCTCAACCTGCTCGGGGGTGCAGAATCCCATTACCCGCTCGACACCCGCGCGGTTGTACCAGCTTCGGTCGAAAATGACGATCTCCCCGGCGGCAGGCAGATGGGGAACATAACGCTGAAAATAGAGCTGGGTTTTCTCTTTCTCGGTGGGTGCAGGGAGGGCAACAACGCGAAACACGCGAGGGCTGACGCGCTCGGTGATCGCTTTAATGGTGCCGCCTTTACCCGCTCCGTCGCGTCCTTCAAAAACAATACACACTTTTAGCCCTTTGGCGACGACCCACTGCTGGAGCTTAACCAGTTCAACGTGGAGGCGACGTAGCTCTTGTTCATACTCTTTGGTCTTTAACGGAGCATTCTTTACGACATCAACAGCGACACTGGTTTTCTTTTTGCTTCCCATGATGGTCATCCTCAGATTGTCCGGCGCGGAAAAAAGCGAGGCCGCACTATGAAGTGTAATCCACCTGAATTAATGGATTAACCTGCCAGCCAACGGATTTGAACTGGCTCACCATACAAGATTATTCAATAATGTCCGTCGCGTGTGATTAACCAGTGGTTGAAGTATGAAAAAGACAATTTTTTCGTTGGCGCTTGGCACATTTGGCCTGGGAATGGCCGAATTTGGCATTATGGGCGTGTTAACCGAGCTGGCACATGACACCGGTATTTCGATTCCCTCCGCCGGGAATATGATCTCGTTTTATGCGTTCGGCGTGGTGATTGGCGCCCCGATTGTGGCGCTGTTCTCAGGCAAGTTTTCGTTAAAGACCACGCTGCTGTTTCTGGTGGCGATGTCCGCTGTCGGCAATGCCCTGTTCACGTTTTCCACGTCCTATTTCTGGCTGGCGGTGGGGCGGCTGATTTCCGGCTTTCCGCACGGGGCTATTTTTGGCGTCGGGGCGATTATCCTGTCTAAAATTGCGCCTCCGGGTAAGGTGACGGTCGCGGTGGCTGGGATGATCGCCGGCATGACCGTGGCCAACCTGATGGGCGTTCCGCTGGGGACCTGGCTCGGGCACCAGTTTAGCTGGCGCTATACCTTTTTTCTGATTGCCGTGTTCGATGCGCTGGTGATCCTTTCGGTTCTGCTCTGGGTGCCGGACATCCGCGACACATCAGAAATCAAATTAACCGAGCAGTTCCACTTTCTGAAAAAACCAGAACCCTGGCTGATCTTTGCCGCCACCATGTTTGGCAACGCCGGGGTGTTCGCGTGGTTCAGCTTCGTTAAGCCTTTTATGGTCAACGTCTCCGGTTATTCAGAAGGGATGATGACGGCCATCATGATGCTGATGGGGCTTGGCATGGTGTTGGGCAATCTGCTGAGCGGTAAGCTATCGGGGCGTTTTAGCCCGCTGCGCATTGCGGCCACCACCGACATGGTGATTGTCGCCTCGCTGCTGCTGCTTTTCGCCTTTGGTGAACTGAAAACGGCCTCGCTGATCATGGGCTTTATCTGCTGTGCCGGGCTGTTCGCGCTCTCTGCGCCGCTACAAATTCTGCTTCTACAAAATGCGAAGGGTGGTGAGATGCTGGGGGCGGCAGGGGGGCAGATGGCGTTTAATCTCGGCAGTGCGATTGGCGCGTACTTTGGCGGGATGACGATCGTCCTCGGCTTTAGCTGGCGTTACGTCACGCTGCCGGCGGCAATACTCTCTTTCTCAGCCATGAGTGCACTGCTTATCTACGGCCACCTGCGGGCCAGACGGGCTCAGGCTAACGCTCGCGCGCTAGCCTGACAGGCTTCAGGCAAGCCAGGGCTCACCCAGGGTCAGCATCAGGCGGTTGGCCCAGGCGAAGAACGCGGCGGACTGCACCAGATCGAGCTGCGCTAAGGTATCCAGCCCCTCTTTTTCCAGCGCGGCAAGGTGCAGCGGCGTGGCGGCAGGCGGCGTGACCGACAGCGCCGCCGCAAAATCGATTTCCGCCTGCCAGCGTGCGGATTGCCCCTCGCTCAGGGACTGCCCCGGCCTCACGGCCAGCAGGGCTTCTACCGCCGCGTCATCCTTTGACAGCTGGCTGGCTTTACGCGCATGGACAGATGCGCAGTAAATGCAGCCGTTGATTTTACTGGCGACCGTTGCGGCCAGCTCGCGCTCGGCGCGCGGCAATCCCCCCGATGTATAAAAAATGCCTTTATCCGTTAACGTGCGCTGTTCAAGCACCGGCAGGTTGCGCGCCAGCAGGCGGAAGTACTCGGAATCGGTATGGCCAAATTTCGCCAGGATGGCAACCTCATCGTCACTGAAATCCGCCAGCGGTTTGGCCGCTATCCACGGTTCCCATCCCAGCTCCTGCTGGGTGAACGCGACGGGGGCCGCCTTTCCGGTGACCGTTGTTGCGGTCGTGTGCCAGATGCCTGCCGCCACCGGCGCATCGCTTTTGGCGACGGGCCTGTCATTCAGCAGCCGCAGCCCGGTGATGAGTCGGCTCTGGAAGCTCACAAACGCAATAAGCTGCGCCAGGGTAACAATGCCTTCCTTGCTCCATCCCGCCTGGGTCAGCGCCCTTAACGCTGCGGGCGTGGCTTCGACGGGGGAGAACGTCAGCAGCCGCGCGAAATTCAGCGCCGGGGTCAGGCGTTCTGAGGTGGGGTCGGCCAGGCCAAACCCCGCATAGTGTGCTGCCAGCGCCTCCGCGCTGTGCCACCTGGCGACTTTTGCCGCCACGGCGAAGCGCTCGTCGAGTGCAAAATCAGCATTCTGCTGGCTAAAGAGAATTTCGTAGCTGCCCTGCGCGTGGCGCGTGGCGGCATCACGCGTGGCGCGTGCCTCTGCCAGAGGGGAACCGGGTTTAATTTCCGCCAGCTCGGCGAGAATGTCCTGACTTAATGACATAGGTGTCTCCTCAAAGGATGTGGGGGGCAATACGTTCGGCGATCAGTTCGATGGACCGCAGCGTGTCGCGATGCGTGGGTTCGACCGAATGGACCTGGAATGAGATATCCGTGGCGCGCCTGAGAATGGAGTCGGCATTCAGCGAATGCAGCACCGTATCGGGCGAACCAATATGGGCGTCAAACTGGCGGCGATAATCGGTGACGTTGTCACCTTTAACCACGTGCCCGGCAGCGCGATGCTGCTGGGCCTGTTTCGTGAGGCCCGGCGTCGCGACCCTGAGCGCATAGTCGTCGCTGTCGGCGACGAACGCCGTACGGGAGGCCAGAATGCGCGGTGCGATGCCCGCAGGCAGCGCCTCAAGGTAGGCATCCACAATCGGGTTCTGGATCTCGTCGAGCGTTAAATCCAGCCGATCTGCCGGGCGCGGCTGCGTGCGGGAGAGCATTAAACCGTGTCCGGCCCGGGCGGCGCGAACGGCTCCGTCAACAGAGAAGGTGGCAATCCAGATACGGTCGGCCAGCTGTGGCGCAGGCGGGTAAAGGTGGTTATCCGGATGGGTCAGCGAATCCCCGCGCCAGGCGCTCTGGATCACATGCAAATGGTCAGCAAACGCCGCGCCGCGCTCCTCGAACGTCAGTCCGAACGGCAGAAATGAGGTCGGTGTGCCGCCCGAACCAAAACCGACCTCAAGACGGCCATCGGCGAGTAAATCGAGCACGGCGGCATCTTCCGCGACGCGCAGCGGGTTTTCCATCGGCAGGGTGATGATGGCCGTGCCCAGGCGGATGGTTTCGGTATGCGCGGCTACGTGCGCCAGAAACAGCAGCGGCGACGGCAGGCCGCCTTCACTTTCGTGGAAGTGGTGCTGGGCAATCCAGGCGCTGTTAAAACCGTGGCGTTCGGCGTGGCGGATCTGTTCAGTTGCCAGACGATAGCGCTCCTTCGGCGCAGCGTCGTCAAGCAGGCGGGTGAAAAATCCCAGGCGTTTTCGCGTCATGCGAACTCCTCCGTAGCGGGTGAAAAATGGGGAATAGCGTCAATCAGCTCGCGGGTATAGTCGTTCTGCGGCGACGCGAATAAGGTTCCGACGTCGCCCTGTTCGACCACCTGACCGCCGCGCAGCACCGTGACGCTGTGGGCGATCCGGCGGACGGTAGACAGATCGTGCGTGATAAAGAGGTAGGTCAATCCCAGCTGCTGCTGCAGCTGCTGAAGCAGAGCCAGGATCTGCGCCTGCACGGTGACGTCCAGCGCGGAGGTGGCTTCGTCCAGCACCAGAATGGTCGGCTCCAGGATCAGCGCCCGGGCAATGGCAACGCGCTGGCGCTGTCCGCCTGAAAGCTCCCGGGCGGGGCGGGTCAGGAGTTCGACGGGCAGGGCAACCCGCTGCGCCACCGTCTCCACCCGGAGCTTTCGCTCCGCCTTGCTGAGGTGAGAAAAGTTCTTCAGGGGCTCCTCGATGATCTCGAACAGCGTCTGTCGCGGGTCGAGAGAGGCAAACGGGTTCTGGTAGACGAACTGGATCTTCTGGCGCAGTTGACGGCGGGCCTCGCGGCTGAGCGCGGTGGCATCAATATCATCAATAATGACCTGCCCGCTGTCGGCTTGTTCAAAACCGAGCAAAATACGGGCGAAGGTGGTTTTCCCGGAGCCGGATTCACCGACCAGCGCATGCGTGCTGCCGCGCCTGACGTCAAACGTCACCCGGTCCAGCGCCTGAAGCTGATGACCTTTGCCCAGGGAGAATTGCTTGCTGATGGCGCGGGCGCGAATGGCCGGGGACGCGAGCGGGAGACCGGCTACCGGGGCGATGGTCAGGCGCTGGCCCTGGAGATCGCTCAACAGCTGGCGGGTGTAGGCGTGCTGCGGCGTGCGGACGATATCGCCGGTGTTGCCCTGTTCCTGAACCTCGCCATCGCGAAACACCAGCAGCCTGTCCGCGCGCTGTGCGGCCAGCGCCAGATCGTGGGTGACAAACAGAACGGCGGTACCCGACTCCCGGCGCAGGATATCCAGCAGATCGAGAATACGTTTTTGCACCGTTACATCCAGCGCGCTGGTGGGCTCATCGGCAACGATCACGTCCGGACGCAGGGCAATGGCGATGGCAATCAGCACGCGCTGTTTCATCCCGCCGGAGAGCTGATGGGGATACTGCGTCATGCGCTGTTCGGGGTGGCTCAGGCCGACCTTTGTCAGCAGGGCGAGCACCTGCTCGTCGCGCTCGGCGCGGGTCACCTTCTGGTGGAGCTGAACGATCTCTCCGACCTGCGCCCCGATGGTCTTCACCGGGTTGAGCGAATTACCCGGATCCTGCGGTACCAGGCTAATTCTCGCGCCGCGAAGGGTATCGAGACGCTTCGCGGACCATCGGCTAATCTCCTCGCCGTTGAGCGATATTTTTCCCGCATCGCGCCGGGCGTTATCGGCCAGCAGGCCAATGATCGCCTGCGCCGTGGTCGTCTTGCCGGATCCGGATTCGCCGACGAACGCCAGCATTTCCCCTCGTCCGAGCGTGAAGCTGACGTTATGCACCACCTCTCGCCACTGGCGAGCGGTACGGTAGCTAATCGTCAAATCTTCCACTGAGAGAACGGTCATTAGCGACCTCCGCTGAACTGTTGGCTGATACGGTTGGTGGCCAGCACCACGGCGATGACGACGACGCCGGGGAAGGTGGTGAGCCACCAGGCGGTAGAGAGATAGTTACGGCCTTCGGCAATCAGTAAGCCCCATTCCGGCACGGGCGGCGGGGTGCCGTAGCCGAGAAAGCTCAGCGTGGAGAGCGCCAGGATTGCCTGACCAAACTGCAGTGTGGCAAAGGCGAGGACGGCGGTTAACGCGTTGGGCAGGATGTGTCGCCACAGCACGGCGAAAAACGTCCCGCCGCTGCCAAACGCCGCTTCGACATAATCCGTATGGCGGATACGCACGACTTCACCGCGCGCGAGGCGGGCGAAGCTGGCAATGGAGGCAACGCCGACGGCAATCGCGGCGTTAACGGTGCCAAACCCGAGCAGAATAATCACCGTCAGCGAGAGCAGCAGAGACGGGATGGAGAGCAACACGTCGACGAAGCGCATCAGCAGAGACTCGACGCGCCCGGCGAACGCCCCGGCGATCACCCCTAAGCCGGTGCCGACCACCAGCCCCATCGTCACGGCGGCCAGCGCCGCGCTCAGGGAATGGGAGGCGCCATATACGATACGCGTGTAAACATCGCGGCCAAGCTGATCGGTCCCGAGCCAGTGACCGGCCTGCGGTGCCAGGCGCTGTGCCCCGGCGATGCCCTCAATCGGGCTGTAGTGGGTTAACAGGCCGGGCGCTACGGCGGCAAAAGCGGCGAGAATAATCACCCCCCATGCCAGCCACAGTCCCGGCTGCCATTCCACTCCCTGCCAGGCAGGAACGCGTTTTCGCGCGGCGGCCGCGTAATCGACCAGACTCATGATGCACCTCCGGTAACGGTTTGCAGACGGGGATCCAGCAGCGGCATCAGCAGATCCACCAGCAGATTGATCAGGACAAAACCGAGGGCGGAAATCATCACTACCGCCTGAAGCACGGCGATATCCTGATTATTCACCGCCTGCTGGGTCAGCTGCCCGAGCCCGCTGCGGCCAAAAACGGTTTCGGTGATCAGCGCCCCGGCAATCAGCTCGCCCAGCAGCAGCCCGGCAATGTTCAGGACCGGCAGCAGGGCGTTGCCGGTCACGTGACGCCACAGGACGGCGGTTTCACTCAGCCCTTTGGCACGGGCGACGGCGACAAACGGCTGCGTCGCCACCTGGTCCAGACTGCGCATCAGAATTTGCGCCAGCGGGGCGGAGATCGGGATCGCGACGGTCACAATCGGCAGGATCAGCCCCTGCAGCGGCGTCGGGTTAATCACCGGGATCAGCCGCAGCTGAAAAGAAAAAAGCTGGATGAGGGCAATCCCCAGCCAGAACGTCGGTAAGGAGATAAACAGAACCGGCAGAGACTGAAGGGTATTGCTCAGCCAGCGCAGACCCGGCAGACGCGATGCAAAGGCCAGCGCAAACGCCAGCAGGACCGCGAGTACAAACGCGGGCAGGGCGAGGCTCAGAGTATCCGGCAGATTGCTGGCAATCAGCTCGCTGACCGGCACGCCTGCCTGTAGCGAATAGCCGAAATCCCCGCGCAGCATTGCCAGCAGCGTGTGGCCGTATTGCTGCCACAGCGGGCTGTCCGCGCCGTAGGCCACGCGCATCTCCTCGATTTGCGCCGGGCTTAAGCCCAGGTCCGGGTTCTGAAATTTAATCAGCACCGCGTCGCCCGGCAGCACCTGGAGCAACACGAACGAGAGGGTAAAGGCGGCCCACAGTACCAGCAGCCCGTGCCCAAAGCGTTGAAGAAGTGCGTGGCGCATCGTCAGCTCCTCAGTGTTTCTCAATCCACGCGCCGTAGAACGACGGGCGGCCTACCGCTTCAAAATTGACGCCTTTCAGCCACGGCGCGCCGGCAAAGACCTGCGGCTCCTCGAAAATCGGAATGACGTAGGCGTTATCCAGCAGGTAGCGCTGGGCGTCCCCCGTCAGCTGCAGGCGTTTTTGCGGGTCGACCTCAGCCGAAATGTTCACCAGCAGTTCATTCAGCCTGTCGTCACGGAAGTTTTTGACCTTGTCGCTGGATCCGCCTTTTTGCAGCAGCGCGTCGCGGTTAGCCGGGTAGAACATGCTTTTCACCACGTCCGGATCGGCGCGTCCTACTTCGGAGACGGTTAACGGGGTTTTCAGCGGGTCAAGGTTATCCAGCGTGCGGCTGCCTGCGTCTCCGGCTTTGACGCTCAGCGCCACGCCCACCTGGCGCCACTGCTGGGCAACCAGCTGCAGCACCTCTTTGTTTTGCGGCTGCGGCAGGGATTCATACACCGTCAGCGCCAGACGTTGGCCGTCTTTGGCGCGGATCCCGTCGCCGCCTGCTTTCCAGCCCGCCTCGTCCAGCAGCTGGTTGGCTTTTGCCGGGTCAAAGGTCAATTTGTCGCTGAGATCGACAAAGCCTGCGGCGGAACCGGCAATCACGGACTTCGCCTGCGGATAGTTGGCCGAGAAGAGGGTCTCGACCACCTGTTTTGCATTGGTGGCATGCAGCAGCGCCTGGCGAACGCGAATATCGGAGACCAGCGGGTTATCCGGGCGGAAGCTGATGCTGTCGTTCACCCCGCGCGTCGGGGCGGCGTAGATCTTATAGCCCTGATCGGTCGCCTGCTTTTCGTCATACGCCTGCACCTGGCGAATAAAGTCGGCCTGACCGGCCAGCAGGGCGCCGACGCGCACGCTGTCTTCCTGGGTCACGATAAACTTGATGCCGTCGAGATTGGCTGGCCCCTGCTGCGCCAGATTTTTCGGCCCCCACTGGTAGTCTTTGCGCGCTTCGAGCGTCACTTCACGACCCAGCTTCTCGTCCTTCACCACAAACGGGCCGGAACCAATGATGTGGCGGGCATCTCCCAGCTCTTCGAAGTTGCGCTTCAGCGTGCTGAGCGAGACCAGCCCCGAGCCAATGGTGGCGGTGCCCTGCAGGAACCCCGGCGACGGTTTTTTGAAGTAGAACTTCACGGTCAGCGGGTCGATGACTTCGCTGCGATCGTAGTTATTGATCACTTCTGACACCGGCAGGCGCTGCGCCTTATTGCCTAAACCGTAGGTATCAAAGTTTTTCGCCACGGCGTTGGCGTCCACCGGCGTGCCGTCGGAGAAGGTGATGCCGGGACGAAGCTTAAAGGTGTATTCGGTTTTATCGGCGTTGGTGGTCCAGCTTTCGGCCACCCAGGGTTCCACCTGCAGCGTCTTTGGGTTCTGCCACGTCAGCTTGTCGGTGATTTGATTCAAAATGCCGCCGTTCGGGTAAAAGCCACCGGCAGGCGGATAGAGATTGGTGTGCGCCTGTTGCTCCAGATAAATCAGCGTGCCGCCTTTGACGGGCGCATCTGCGGCCCAGGCTGCGGTTGTCGCCAGAATCAGCGCCGTCAGCAGCGGCAGACGAAATGGGATTTGCATGGTGAATTCCTTTGTTATCTTCTTGTTAGCGTCGGATTCATCATCGGGCGCGGGGGAAAACAAGGGAACCAAGGAATTAAGATAAGGATTGCCGGAAAATGGCTATAAAAAAACCGCCCCAGCGAGGAGCGGTAATGAAAGATGAACGATTATGAACGTAGGTCGATCACCATACGGCCGCGGATCTGGCCCTGTTCCATCTCTTTAAAGATGGCGTTGATGTCCTCGATTGGACGCATCGTGACTTTCGGCACCACCTTACCTTCAGCGGCGAACTGGAAGGCTTCCTGCAGATCCTGACGGGTGCCGACCAGGGAACCCACCACCTGGATGCCGTCCAGCACCAGACGCGGAATGTCGAGGCTCATCGCTTCCGGCGGCAGGCCAACGGCGACCACGCGGCCACCGGCACGCACGGCGTCAACGGCGGAGTTAAAGGCCGCTTTTGCGACGGCAGTGACGACTGCGGCATGCGCGCCGCCGGTTTTCTCCTGCACAATTTTCGCGGCGTCTTCGCTGCGGGAGTTGATGGTTAAATCCGCACCCATGCTGGCCGCCAGCTTCAGCTGTTCGTCGTTAACGTCGAGAGCGATGACTTTGGCGTTAAAGACGTTTTTGGCATATTGCAGCGCGAGGTTGCCCAGCCCGCCCAGACCGTAAATCGCAATCCACTGGCCTGGTTTGATTCCGGACACCTTCACCGCTTTGTAGGTAGTAACGCCGGCGCAGGTGATGCTGCTGGCCGCAGCGGATTCCAGACCATCCGGCACTTTTACCGCGTAATCCGCGGTGACGATGCACTCTTCCGCCATGCCGCCGTCAACGGAGTAACCGGCGTTTTTCACGTCGCGGCACAGGGTTTCGTTGCCGGTATTACAGTATTCGCAGTGGCCACAGCCTTCAAAAAACCAGGCCACGCTTGCGCGGTCGCCGACTTTCAGCGACTTCACGCCGGGGCCGACTTCTTTTACGATACCAATCCCTTCGTGGCCCAGGATAACCCCGGTTTTATCGCCGAAATCACCGTTCTTCACGTGGAGATCGGTATGGCATACGCCACAGCATTCCATCTTCAGCAGGGCTTCCCCGTGCTTTAGCGGGCGTAAGGTTTTTTCGGTGATATTGACCTGATGATCCTGAGTGACAACAGCAGCCTTCATGTGTATCTCCTTGTTCATGATGAGTATCTGCATAGCAGGTGTAATACCCCTCAAGGATTAGTGGTTTGGCGCTGTAATGCAAGGCAACGGCAACATAATGTCATTATTTAATCCATTTTCAGAATAAGAATACGGCGTTCCTCTAATAATTTAGGGGGAAAATACTGGCCCGACGAGAGACTCGCCGGGCGCAGACTTACAGCTGTGCCTCTATCTCCTCAATCTCTTTACGCCATTGCGCCTGCAGCTGCGGCTTTTGATGCTTCGGCTTACGCGCCAGATCGTCTTCCAGCAGCGTTTCCAGCGCGACCAGCCGTTCGAGCAGATCGTCATACGGCGAGGGTTGAACCGTCGCCGCGTCGATGGCGGGCGCGGTGGATGTCGCCAGCCCCGCGCTTTCACGCAGGCGCTCAAACACCGCTTCTGCATCGTGCCACTCGCTCAGCTTTCCCTCTTCAATCAGCCAGAAACGGTTGCAGCTTTGGCTAATTAGCTGACGATCATGGCTGACCAGCAGGACGCCGCCTTCAAACTGCTGAAGGGTTTGCGCCAGCGCCTCTTTGCCTTCCATGTCGAGGTGGTTGGTCGGCTCATCCAGCATCAGCAGGCTGTAGCGGGCAAGCGTCAGGCCAACGAACAGCAGGCGCGAGCGCTCGCCGCCGCTGAGCGTGCTGACCGTTTGCCCGTGACGCGCCCACGGGAAACCCGCGCTTATCAGCGCCATTTTGCGGTTCTGCGGATCCGGCGCGAAAGGCTCCAGCGCGTCGAGCAGCGTGGCGTTGTCCGCAAGCTGGTGAAGCGTCTGGTCGTAATAGCCTGGCGACACGCGCGGATGGATTTTCAACCCGCTGTCTGCGGACTCATCGGCAAACTGTTGCCAGATAAGCCTCATCAGCGACGATTTGCCGCAGCCGTTACGACCGACAATCGCCACGCGATCGCCGCTTTTTAGCCGCGCCATTTCGATGCTGAACAACGCCGGCAGGCCAGGTGCAGGAGGCACGTCGAGGTTTTCCATTTCCAGCAAACGGTCGGCCCGCAGCGCGTCGCCGCGCAGGGTTAACGTCCACGGGCTGCCTGCCGTGAGCGCCGTCTGGCTCTCCTTCAGCCGTTCGACCTGTTTTTCCATCTGTTTGGCTTTGCGGGCCAGGTCTTCGTTGTCGTAAACCTTGCCCCAGGTCGCCAGCCGCTTCGCGCTGGCGGTCACGCGGTCGATCTCCTTTTGCTCCGCCTTGTGGCGCTGCGCGTCGCTTTCATCCTTTGCTTCAAGCGCCTTGCGGGCGGCCGTGCAGGGAAGGGCGAAGTAGTGCAGCGTTTTATCGCGCAGGATCCAGCTGCCGTTAGTGACGGCATCCAGCAGCTGTCGGTCGTGCGAGACCAGCACGAAGCTGCCTGACCAGTTCTGTAGAAAGTGTTCCAGCCAGAGCATGGTCGGCAAATCAAGGTGGTTGCTGGGTTCATCGAGCAGGAGCAGATCCGGCTCGTGAATCAGGGCCCGCGCCAGCAGCAGGCGCGTGTGCTGCCCGCCGCTCAGCGTGGCGGATTGCAGCGCCATATCCTGCGGCGTGAAGCCCATGCCTGCCAGCAGCGTTTCGGCTTTCCAGCGCAGGCTATCGCGCTCGGCTAAAGGCAGCTGTGCGAGTACGGCATCCAGCATGGTCAGCGGAAAAATGGCGTCCGGGAGATGTTGCTCCACGCGCGCCATCAGGCAGTGCCCGGCCAGCGAAACCGTTCCGGCGGCGGGGGAGTCAGTGCCGTCCAGCACCTTCAGCAGCGTGCTTTTGCCGCAGCCGTTGTCGCCCAGCAGGCCAATGCGGTCGCCTTTTTTCAGCGTAAAGGAGAGTGAGTCGAAGAGCGTGCCAAACGCCGTATTAACGCGTAAAGATTGTGCAGTGAGTAAAGTGCTCATTGTTGCTTACCCAAGAGTTACAGGCATGTTTATGCCTCGTCAAACATCGCTGACGATAACTCAGTAAGCCCGAGAGAAGGGATTTCAGGGGTTGGTGTCTTCGCTCAAGCAGAAGTTATCGCAGCACGATACCGATAACGCTTGAGCTGGTGCGATCACCAAATGTATGTGAAACATTGAAAATTTCACAGTACAGCATAATTGGCCTCCTTATATATTCAGTAGGTTAATGGATGAAGGGAGTGTAGCGGGGGAAAAGGAGTTTGGCTAGTGGGGGGCGAATCTAATTCCCTCTCCCTTTGGGAGAGGGTTAGGGTGAGGGGAACATACGGCTGTAGTGGTCATTCCGTTCACTTTATGTTCCTTGCTACTCTGTAACGACATGACCTGTGAACGTGCCAGGGTGGCTCAGTCGCCACCACCCTGGCGACCCGGGCTCCCGGCGGTAAATCGCCGCTTCGCGGTGCCCTCGGCTTATTCCTTCCGGCTTATCGGGGATGGGCGGAGGTAACATCCCTGTAAAGCCCGCCCTCTCGGCGCATCCCTGCGCCTCGCCCCGGCCTGCAGGAAACGCCTCGGCGATTTACAGCCGGACCAGGGCGTGGCTGCAAGTTAATCATTTCGCTTCGAGAATCTGAATCGCTACTGGTTAATGAATTTATTGAAAGTCCCTCTCCCGAAGGGAGAGGGACCGGTCGGAGCGGATTAAATCGAGGTACGACGATAGCTGCGGTATTCAGGTTTCCAGAAGTTGTCGTCGATGGCCTGCTGCAGCGCGTCGGCAGAGGTTTTCACCGCCACGCCCTGCTGCTGCGCCATTTTACCTACCGCAAACGCGATAGCGCGCGACACCTTGTGAATGTCTTTCAGCTCCGGCAGCACCAGCCCTTCACCGTTGTTGACCAGCGGCGAGTAGCCCGCGAGGGTTTCGCTCGCCGACATCAGCATCTCATCGGTAATGCGGGACGCGCCGGAGGCGATCACGCCCAGCCCAATGCCCGGGAAGATGTAAGAGTTGTTGCACTGGGCGATCGGATAGGTTTTATCCTTCCACACCACCGGGTCGAACGGGCTGCCGGTCGCGACCAGCGCGTTACCTTCGGTCCACGCGATGATGTCCTGAGGCGTCGCTTCCACGCGGGAGGTCGGGTTGGAAAGCGGCATCACGATAGGGCGCTCGCAGTGCTTGTGCATCTCGCGAATGATCTCTTCGGTGAAGAGGCCTGTTTGCCCGGAAACGCCGATCAGAATATCCGGCTTCACGTTGCGCACCACGTCCAGCAGGGAAAGGACTTCGTTGTCGGTATCCCAGTTTTTCAGGTTATCGCGCTTCTGCACCAGCTTGTTCTGGAACGGCAGCAGGTTCGGCATAGCGTCGGTCAGCAGGCCGAAACGGTCAACCATAAAGACGCGGGAGCGGGCCAGCTCTTCGCTTAAGCCTTCGCGCTGCGTCTGGGCGATGATCTGCTCGGCGATACCACAGCCCGCAGAGCCTGCGCCCAGGAAGACGATTTTCTGGTAGCTCAGCTGGCTGCCGGCTGCGCGGCTGGCGGCGATAAGCGTACCCACGGTCACGGCCGCGGTACCCTGGATGTCGTCGTTAAAGGAGCAGATCTCATCGCGATAGCGGTTCAGCAGCGGCATCGCGTTTTTCTGCGCGAAGTCTTCAAACTGCAGCAGAACGTCCGGCCAGCGGTGCTTCACGGCCTGAATGAAGTCGTCGACAAACTGATAGTACTCGTCGTCGGTAATGCGCGGATGGCGCCAGCCCATATAGAGCGGATCGTTGAGCAACTGCTGGTTATTGGTCCCGACGTCCAGCACCACCGGCAGGGTATACGCCGGGCTGATGCCGCCGCAGGCGGTGTAGAGAGAGAGTTTACCGATTGGGATCCCCATCCCGCCAATGCCCTGGTCGCCGAGGCCGAGAATACGTTCGCCGTCGGTCACCACAATCACTTTGATATTGTGGTTTGGCACGTTCTGCAGAATATCGTCCATGTTGTGACGGTTCTGATAGGAGATGAATACCCCGCGTGAACGACGGTAGATCTCTGAGAAACGCTCGCAGGCCGCACCCACCGTAGGGGTGTAGATCACCGGCATCATCTCTTCGAGATGGTTCTGCACCAGGCGATAGAAGAGGGTTTCATTGGTGTCCTGAATGTTGCGCAGGTAGATGTGCTTGTCGATTTCGGTTTTGAAACCCTGATACTGGATCCACGCGCGCTCCGCCTGTTCTTCAATGGTTTCAACCACTTCGGGCAGTAAACCCAGCAGATTAAAGCTGCTGCGCTCTTCCATGCTGAAGGCGCTGCCTTTGTTGAGCAGGGGGAATTCGAGTAAAACCGGTCCGGCGTATGGGATGTATAAGGAACGATGTTTTTTCAGTTTGTTGTCCATGTCACTCACTCTTTTTATGAAGATCCGTCCCTGACACTGCTGTTTGTCATCTTTCTGGCCTGTGCGATGGGGTGCGGTCAGGCGGTATTATAAAGGAGCTAAATATTAATTACCGCAACACATAAACAAAAACACCATCGGGATTACCGATGGTGTTCTGGATCTCAGTCTGGAACTTACTTGCCGGCGTGGCGTTTTCTGCCGGTGGCGTGAGTGACCTGCGTTTCGTGGTCGCCTTCAATCACCACTTTACGCTGATTTGAAAGCTTGTAATTCAGTCCCAGAATATGGCGTGCCTGACGGTTCGATTTCATGTTAACTCCTCAATCCTGTTGATAGTTTTAAGGACCAGTTTGCTCACGCAAACGAAATGTAACCCCTTAGGTTGCAGATCCAGCTTAGCAGGTTTTTACAAGGGTGCGTTTTGCCCGCTGACGACGTAGTTAATAGTCTGCTGGTAGATGTCACTGAGGATGTCATTATCCGTGGATTCCACCCACTTGGTCAGTTCCATCAAAATGTCATCTTCAGTCACAGCACCGTGCTCGGCGTGAAGACCCTGCGCAATCGCGTTAACGAGTTCAGGTTGTGCTGCTGCAGTATTAGCCGGGTAATAAGTAAACATGCTGCCTCCGTGTCGTTGTCTGTTTAATGGTACGGCTCGCAAAAAATTTAATTCATAAACAGAATGGCAAATATTTTCCCGGTTGTGGTTCAGATTCATCTTAGAAATAAAAATGACATAAGTGCATGCTTTTATGCGCTTTTAAAAGGTGTGGCTATATCGACGGGTAACGGCGGGGATATTTTGGTGGAGCTCCTGCTATCGCGGAAATATAGCAGGAGCCGTTTTTAAATTACCACTTCATTTCGCCAGTATTCACTTTGGCGCTTAATTCCAGCGAGCTTTCATCCGCCAGGCCCGGATACTGTTTTTTCAGGGTACTGATAACACCTGCGGAATCTTTATGCGCGGCTAAAGCCTTTTCAAAGCGCTGCAGATAGTCGCGGGTAAACTCAATCGCGCCAGTGCCCGCTGGTGGGGTGCCCAGATAGTGGCCCGGGATCACGCGCTCAGGTTTGTGCGCGGCCATATTCTCCAGCGTTTCCTGCCACTGCTTGCGGCTTTCCGGCGTCTGGGTGTCTGCCGTCCAGACGTGAATACCCCAGGCTACCCCAGTGCCGCCGAGGATCGTTTTTGCCGACGGGATCCACACATAGGCCGCATAGCTGTCTGGCTGTTCGATGTCGACCTTTTCCCCGTCAACCATGAACGTGGTGGAGGCAAGCACCTGCGGGACGACCAGCTCCGTTGGCGCGCCGTCCTTCATCTGCGGCCCCCAGAAGGCGAGCTTGGCGTCTTTGGTGGCTTTAATATGGTCAACCACATGCTGCGTGGCCACCACTTTGGCATTCGGGAAGGCTTTGACCAGCGGCTGCAGGCCAAAATAGAAATCCGGATCGCCGGAGGTGATCACAATCTTGTTCAGGGTTTTACCGCTGCGGCGAATTTTCTCTACCAGCGCTTCGCCATCCTTCACGCTGAACTGCGCGTCAAACAGCACCGCCTCTTTCGGGCCGGAAACCAGCGTGGAGGAGACCGGGAAAATGCCTTTTTCCTGCGGGTTATAGGTATCAATGGTCAACGGCGCGGCAAAAACCGCCGGAGTGAAAAGGGTGGAAAGCAGGGCAAGGTGAGTGAATTTCATGCTGTTGTCTCTGTTGTTCAGGAATGTGTCTATTGTACGGATATTCTCATTTGCCAGAATTCCTGAAACAAGACATGCTTAGTTTCATAAATCGAGCAAATGGAGCTTATATGGATCGCGTTATCGCCGCTCAGGTCTACAACCGGATATGCGAGCTGGGCAGTTTGAGCGCGGCGGCCCGCGCGTTGGGCATTTCCCGACCGATGGTGAGCCGCTACCTTGAACAAATGGAGAAGTGGGCGGGAACGCGCCTGGTAAACCGCTCCACGCGCAAGCTGACGCTGACCGCGGCAGGGGAAAAGGTGCTGCAAAAAACGCGGACGCTCTCGCAGATTTCGCAGGAAATCGAGGGCCAGTCGGAGAAAGATCTGCCGTCCGGCACGCTGCGGGTGGCCTGCGCCCATTTTACCGCCATGCACCTGATTGCGCCGGTCCTGCCTGAGCTGCTCTCGCGCTACCCGCAGCTGCGCATCGAGCTGGACGTGAATAACCACCCGGTCAGCCTGGTGGGAGAGCGCATTGATGTCGCCGTGCGCATTACCGACAACCCCGAACCCGGCATGATTGCCCGCCGGCTGGGGGAGTGTCGCTCGGTGCTTTGCGCCTCGCCGGAGTACCTGGCACAGCACGGTATCCCCGTCAGCCCTGAAGAATTAGCGCAGCACAACTGTCTGCACTACAGCTTTTTTGCCGGGCAGTCCTGGCACTTCGTGACGCCGGAAGGGGAAAGCCTGAGCGTGGCCGTCAGCGGCAACCTGAGCGCCAGCATCTCTTCGCTGTTGATGGACGCGGCGATTAAGCACTGCGGTATCGCCATGCTGCCGGAGCGCGAAGCGTCTGCCGCGCTGGAACAGGGATTACTGGTGCCGGTGCTGGAGGCGCTTGAGCCGAAACCGCTTGCCATCCATGGCATTTATCAGTCCCGGGAATACCAGCCTGCCGCGCTGCGCGTGTTCCTTGACGAACTGTCGCGCTACCTGGCATAAGAAAGGATTACTTCGCCTTTAGCCAGGGAGACGTCGTGCTCCAGAAAATAATATCGGCACCGAGATAACTTTCGCCGAAGCGGACAAATTCCGCTTTGGTGAACGGTTTTCCGGTCTGAGGATCCTTATAGGTCAGGGTCGGCTCTTGAACCGCCATGGCGATGAGCGGCAGCGTCTGTTTATTTTTATGGAAGAAGGGATAGGCATTCTTCATGTGTGCCTTGCGGTTGGGAACAATGTCCGGCCCACCCAGGCCGACGTTGTTGGCGCTGGCATACGCAAACAGACGCCCCATGTAGTTGTGGTCGTTATCCCATTCGCACGGCCAGAAGTTCACGTACTGCACCACGTGTGATTTCTGAAAAGCCTTTCGCGCAAAGGCCAGGTTTTCCATTTCACCCGCGAAATAGCCGTCGCAGGTAAACCCGACGGGCGGATTTTTTTCGTCGAGATCAATGGCGGTTTCAGGCAGGTTTACCCCATACACCTCGCCATCAAAGCGTTTCGCGAGGGCGGCCAGCAGTGCCTGGTAGCGCTGGCGCACGGCGGGATCCCACTGACGCGCCACCCATCCTGAACCGACCGGCTTGCCTTCGCCGGGGTTATCGAACTGCGGCGCAATCCCGCCACCGTATTGTGTGTCGCGCATGAGATAGTCCGGCACGTATCGGGCGTCCGGCTCAAAGAAACGGTCCTGGATTTGAATAAAGAGTTTTTTTCCGGCGGCCTTAACGCGCGCCAGATCCTGTTCAATCCGCGAGAAGTCATAGCTGTCCTTCTCGGGTTCCAGCAGGCGCCAGTTGTAAACGATCTGCACGCCGCCGATATCGCTTCGCGCAACAAGCGGGAACGCCGCGTCGAGATCGCCCGAGCTGGTATAGATAAAGTTCTCCGGCGTTTTCGCCAGTGAAGAGAGCGACAGAGCCAGCGTGGTGACGGCAACGGCCATCCTGATTTTTAGGGCCATATCATTATCCTTTTTGTCGGTACAGCAGGTGAAAGTCCTGGAATTGTCTGTGTTCCAGGGTGGGTCAGATGCGTAGTCTATACTTAACCCTTTGTAAGCCAAAAGGAGAGCAAGAATGACTATTCATAAGCACGGTTCGGCACACTGGTCTGGCGACATTAAGCGCGGAAAAGGAACGGTTTCCACCGAGAGCGGCGTTCTCAATCAGCAGCCTTA
Source organism: Enterobacter sp. R-1.6.2 (assembly GCF_035064085.1). NCBI lineage: Bacteria > Pseudomonadati > Pseudomonadota > Gammaproteobacteria > Enterobacterales > Enterobacteriaceae > Enterobacter > Enterobacter sp. R-1.6.2. Next base: position 20,484 of record NZ_JASEYI010000001.1, on the reverse strand, counting down.
TGGTTTCAATACCCGCTTTGAGGGCGAAAAGGGGACCAACCCCGAAGAGCTGATTGGCGCGGCACATGCGGCCTGCTTCTCAATGGCGCTGTCGCTGATGCTCGGCGAAGCGGGCTATACCGCCGATTCCATTGATACCACCGCGGAAGTCTCTCTGGATAAAACCGACGGCGGCTTTGCCATCACTAAGGTTGCCCTGAAAAGCAAGGTGACCGTTCCCGGCATCGCTCCACAGCAGTTCGACGGCATTATTCAGAAAGCAAAAGCGGGCTGTCCGGTCTCGCAGCTCCTGAAAGCTGAGATTACGCTGGACTATAAGCTCAATTAAGCCCCAGCCGGGTTTGCGCCCGGCTATCCCTTCAGCGCGGCGGGGAACACCTCCGCCAGCCAGGCAATAAACACCTTCAGGCGGTGCGTCAAATGCCGGTTCTGCGGGTAAACCACATGAAACGGATACGCGGCAGGGCGCCAGTCGCCCAGGATCGCCGCCAGCGTGCCCGCCTGCAAATACGCCTTTGCCGAATACTCAAAGGTCTGAACGATCCCCAGCCCCGCCGCGGCAGCCGCCAGATGGGCATTACTTTCATTGACGCCGAGATAGTGCGGAATGTTGATTTCCAGCGCCTCGCCGTTCTGCCGGAAGCGAAACGGAAACGGCCGTCCGGTGACGGGCGAGAGATAGCTAATCAGCTTGTGGCCGTTGCGCAGCTCCTGCGGATAGGCCGGGACGCCGTGATTTTTCAGGTAACCCGGCGTCGCGCAGGTGACCATTTCCGCGTTTCCGAGATGACGGGCGATGAGGGTCGAGTCGTCCAGCGGCCCGCCGCGGATCACGCAGTCTACGTTACCGCTGATGAGATCGACCGGCCGGTCGGCCACGCCGAGGTCGATGCGGATCTCCGGGTAGCGCCGCATAAAGTCCGGAAGCAGAGGGATGAGCACGTCCCGGGCGGTGGAGCCGCCCACGTCAACCCGCAAATGCCCTTTTGGCGTCGCGCGGGAAACGCGAAACGAGGTGTCGATATCTTCGATATCAATCAGCACCCTGAGCGCTTTTTCATAGTATTCCATCCCTTCAGGCGTCGCGACCACCCGGCGAGTGGTGCGGTGCAGAAGGCGTATCTCCAGGTGCGACTCTAGCGATTTAACCAGCTTGCTCAGCGTGGCGATCGGCATATTCAGCGAGTCCGCCGCGCGGGTAAAACTGCCGGACTCCACGACCCGCGTAAAGGCGCGCATCGCCATGAGCTGGTCCATGATGACCTCGGATTATTTCTGTTTGTGAATAGTCATTTTCATTTTTGCCCGTTTTTCACTAATGCCGCAAGGGCTAAAGTTTGTCCAACGCAAACCCAACAAAAGGTAAATGACATGAACACGACTCTCTCAGGAAAAATTGCACTGGTCACCGGCGGCAGCACCGGTATTGGTCTTGCCACGGCGCAGGAGCTGGCGGCGCAGGGCGCGAAGGTCTATATCACCGGGCGTCGCCAGGCCGAGCTGGACGCGGCGGTAGCAGAGATTGCTTCTGACGCAGCGGGCATTCGCGCGGATGTCTCAAAGCTTGCCGATCTGGATGACGTCTATGCCCGGATAGCCAAAGAAGAAGGCCGTCTTGATATCCTGTTCGCCAACGCCGGTGGCGGCGATATGCTGCCGCTGGGCGCGATCACCGAAGAGCAGTTTGACCGGATTTTTGGCACCAACGTGCGCGGAGTGCTGTTCACGGTGCAGAAGGCGCTGCCGCTGCTGTCCGCCGGATCGTCGATTATTCTGACCGGCTCGACGGTGTCCATTAAAGGGACGGCCAACTTCAGCGTCTACAGCGCCAGCAAGGCCGCCGTGCGCAACTTTGCCCGCTCCTGGGCGCTGGATTTGCAGGGCCGCGGGATCCGCGTCAACGTGGTGAGTCCGGGCCCGATCAAAACGCCAGGTCTCGGCGATCTGGTGCCGGAAGAACATCGTCAGGGGCTGTACGACGCGCTGGCCGCTCAGGTACCGCTCGGCCGCTTAGGCGCGCCGGGTGAGGTGGGGAAAGCGGTGGCGTTTCTGGCCTCCGACGCGGCCAGCTTTATTAACGCCACCGAGCTGTTCGTGGACGGCGGGATGGCGCAAATCTAATCCAGACTGCGCCAGCAGCGCACGTTACGGCCCTCGCGTGAGGGCTGTAGCGGCTGGGGACGCTCACACCCCTGCGCTGCCATCGGACAACGGTCGCGGAAAAAACAGCCTTCGGGCAGATGACGATTGCCGGGAAGCTCCGTTTTGCGTAACGCCAGATTTTCATCCAGCGGTTCTCCGGTGCGGGGAACCGAGTCGAGCAACAGACGGGTATAGGGATGGCGCGGCTCGCCAAGCACCTGCGCGGCGCTGCCCAGCTCCACAATCTGCCCGAGGTACATCACCGCCACCCGGTCGCTCATGTGTCTGACCACCGAGACGTTATGCGAAATTAACACGTAGGTCAGATTACGCTGCTGTTGCAGGTTCACCAGCAGGTTGAGGATTTGCGCCTGCACGGAGATATCCAGCGCGCTGGTGGGTTCATCAAGCACGATAATATCGGGGTCGGACGAGAGCGCCCGGGCGATGGCGATGCGCTGGCGCTGGCCGCCGGAGAAGGCGTGGGGAAGCCTGTCGAGGTATTCCGGGCGAATGCCCACCTGCAGCGCCAGGTTTTCTGCCAGCTGGCGGCGCTCGCGCTCGCTGCTGCGTTTTTGCACCCACACCGGCTCGGTGATGATGCGCCAGACCGGCAATCGCGGATCGAGCGAGGAGAGCGGATCCTGAAACACCATCTGCATGCCGCCCGCGTGGTGCGCCCGCTGGCACGCGCCTGTGCTGGGCTTAAGCATGCCCATCAGCAGCTGGGCCAGCGTGCTTTTCCCGCAGCCGGATTCCCCGACAATGCCCAGCGTTTCTCCCCGACGGATCTGGAGATCGAGCCCGTTGAGGGCATGGACCTGTTCCGTCACGCGCCCCAGCCAGTTTTTGCGCGCCGCAAAGTTCACGTGCACGCTATCCAGTTCCAGCAGTACATCAGACATGGCGTTTCTCCCGTTGCGGATACCAGCAGGCGGCCTGTTGGCCTTCTGCGCCACTCGACGCTAAGCGCGGCGTTTCGCTGCATTTCGCCCCGGCGGCAAAGCAGCGCTCGCGGAAGGCGCAACCCTGCGGAAGCTGGCTGAGGTTGGGCACCGTGCCGGGGATGGCGGGAAGCAGGTCGCGCGGCTGGCCGTTTTCCGGTGCGCACCGCAGCAGGCCGATGGAGTAGGGATGCACGGGTCGGTGGATCAGCGTTTGCGTGGCACCGCTCTCGATCACGCTCCCGGCATACATCACGTACATTCTGTCGCAGAGCTGCGATACCACGGCCATATCATGGCTGATAAACAGCACCGAGGTCCCGCTGGCCCGCGCCTTATGCTTCAGCAGGCGCAGCACCTGGAGCTGGACGGTAACGTCCAGCGCGGTGGTCGGTTCGTCGGCGACGATCAGCTCCGGCTCGCAGGAGAAGGCAAGGGCGATCATCACCCGCTGACGCATGCCGCCGGAGAGTTCAAACGGATAACGCTCCATGACCTGCTTCGCGTCCGGGATTTGCATCTCTTCCAGCAGGGTAATCGCCTTCTGCTGCGCCTCGCGCCGCGAAAGCGGCTGATGCTGGCGGATCACCTCCACCATCTGTTTGCCAATCCGCCGCGTCGGGTTGAGGGCTGTCATCGGCTCCTGAAAAATCATCGCCACTCGGGCACCGCGCAACTGGCGAAGCTGCTTCTCGGACGCCGTCAGGACGTTTTCGCCGAGTAACTTCACCTGACCGTGATGAATGCGGTAGCTTCCTTCCGGCAGCAGCCGCATGGCGAGCATGGCGGTCACGGATTTGCCCGAACCCGACTCGCCCACCACGCCGACGATTTCGCCCCTGCCGATCTCCAGCGAGACGTGGTTCAGCGCGTGGACCTCTCCGCGAAAAATCGGGAAGCTCAGGTGCAGGTCTTCAATACGTAATACCGGTTCGGTCATCACTGTTTTCCTCCCGATTTCGGATCCAGCAGATCGCGGATACCGTCGCCAAACAGGTTAAAGCCCACGGCGGTAATCAAAATTGCCGCACCGGGAAAGGCGCAGTACCACCACTGGTCCAGGACGTAGTTACGGCCAACGGCCACCATCGCCCCCCATTCGGCGGTCGGCTGCTGCGCGCCCAGGCCGATAAACCCCAGCGTGGCGGCCATCAGAATGGCGCTGCCGATATCCAGCGAAGCCTGCACAATCAGCGGCGGCAGGGCGTTGCGCAGGATATGCCAGCGGATCAAATGCCAGCGGGACGCGCCAAACGTGCGGGCGGCCTGAACGTAGGTAAACTGGCGCACCACCAGGGTTTGCCCGCGCGCCAGGCGGACGTAAAACGGGATGCGGACAATCGCAATCGCCAGCATGGCGTTGAACAGGCTCGGACCGAGCGCGGCGGCCAGCGCCATGGTCAGCACCAGCGAAGGAATGGAGAGCATGATGTCCATCACCCGCATGATGATGGCATCGCCGCGCCCGCCCAGTACGCCGGACAAACAGCCCAGCAGCGAGCCAATACCGCCCGCAATCACCACGACCGCCAGCCCGGCGGTAATCGACTGCTGGCTGCCCGTCAGCACGCGGCTAAACAGGTCGCGTCCCACCTCATCGGTACCAAACCAGTGTTGCGCAGACGGCGCCTGCAGGCGGGCGGTCAAATCCAGCGCGTTCGGGTCATGCGGAACGATCCACGGCGAAGCCACCATCAGGAAGAGCATCGCAATCATAATGACGCCGCCAACGATCGTGAGCGGGCTTTGACGCAGCATCCAGAACAGCTTTGCCCAGTTGATGCGTTGTCCGGCGGTTTTAGCCGGGACGGGCGTTTCCTGCGTTAACATCATTCGGCACCTCCGCGCCCGATTCGCGGGTCAATCCACAGGTAAAGCAGATCGACCACCAGATTAACCAGCACGTAGGCCAGCGAAACGACGACGGCAAAGCCCATCACGGCAGGGAAATCGAGCGCCTGAATGGACGTCACCACCCAGGCGCCCATGCCCGGCCAGGCAAAGACGGTTTCGGTCAGCACGGCGCCGTAAAGCAAATCGCCCAGCGCCAGCCCGAGCACGGTAATGGACGGGATCATCGCATTCGGCAGGGCGTAGCGCAGGACGATGTACCAGCCGGGCAGGCCGCTGGCGCGCGCGGTGCGGATGTAGTCCTCGCTGAGCTGCTCCAGCATCGCCGAACGGACCTGGCGCGCCACGATCCCCAGGTGAACAAACGCCAGCGTCAGCGAGGGTAAAATCAGGTGCTGAAGCGCGTTGAAAAAGACCTCACCGTTGCCCTCCAGCAGCGCGTCCAGCAGATAAAAGCCGGTGACGTGCGTCGGCGGATCGAGCCAGTCGTCCAGCCTGCCGCCGCCCGGCAGGATCTGCAGGTGCCCGTAGAACAGCACGATGACGCCCAGCCCGAGCCAGAAGGCCGGCGTGGAGATCCCGGTCATCGCCATTAAACGCACCAGGTGATCCAGCCAGCGGTTGCGGTACACCGCCGACAAAATCCCCAGCGGCACGCCGATGACCAGCGCCAGCAGCAGAGAACAAAAGGCCAGCTCCAGCGTGGCGGGGAAAAAGGCCTTCAGGTCTTCCGCGACCGGGCGTCCGGTGCGGATGGACGTGCCTAAATCACCGTGGGCCAGAGCGTCCACGTAGCGGCCAAACTGCACATACAGGGGCTGGTCCAGCCCTAGCTGCTGGCGAATGTTCTGCACGATTTCGTCGCTGGCGCGGTCGCCGGCCAGCAGACGGGCCGGATCGCCGGGGATCAGGTGTGAAATAATAAAGGTGATAATACAGACACCGGCCACCACCAGGATTAACCCCCAGCAGCGCTGGCGCACTATGCTCCAGAACGTCATACGCTTTCCCCCGGCGAGAACCGTTATTTGCTCATGGTGGCGATGTTGAACACCTGCTCGAGCATTGGATTAAAGGTGAAGCCTTTGACCTCTTTGTTCATCGCCAGTTGGTAGTTTTTCTGGAACAGATAAACGTAGGCCGCCTCGTCGATAACCACCTTTTGCGCCTGCTGGTAATCTTTGGTGCGTTCCGCCTGGTCGGTGGTTTTCAGCGCGGCCTGCAGCAGCGAATCAACCTCTTTGTTCTCATAGAACGAGCGGTTGCCCGGCAGCCCTTTTTTGTCCGATTCGAACCAGTAGTTCATGAACATGTACGGGTCGGCAAAGTCCGGGCTCCAGTTGCCGATGGCAATGTCGTAATCGCCTTTTCCGACGCGGTCGCGCATGGTGGCGTTGGCCAGTTTTTCCAGCTTGACGCTAATGCCGATCTTGCCGAGGCTGGCCTGAGTGGAGAGGGCGATAGGCTCCCAGTTCGGATCGTTGTCCGAGTAGAGGAAGGTCAGGCTGGCGGGTTTGTCTTTGACCTTCTCCAGCGCCGCTTTAGCTTTGGCCTCGTCAAAGCTGTACTGCATTGCCGTGGCGTCAAAGCCCCACATGCCTTCCGGGATCGGGCCGCGCATCTGCTTGCCGTTGCCGCTCAGAATACCTTTCACCATCCCCTGGTAATCCGTAGCCCAGGAGATGGCCCGGCGTAAATCCACCTGATTGAGCGGCGCTTTGCTGTTGTTGAGATAGAGGTAAGTCACGCGCAGGGACGGGTATTCCGCGACGGCGACTTTACCTTCCTGCTTCAGGGCCGCAAGCTGATCGACCGGCAGGGAGTCGGCAATGTCCAGATCGCCGCGGGAAAGCTGCAGTCGGCGCGAGGCGCTCTCACCGATAATTTTCACCGATACGCGCTTAAAGTGCGGCTTTTCACCCTGCCAGTGGGGGTTAGGCACCAGGATCAGCTGCTGGCCTTTCTGCCAGCTTTTCAGCATAAACGGCCCGGAACCGGCGGTGTTTTGCGCCAGAAAACCGCGAGCATCGTCTGCCGCGTTGGCCTTCAGCACCGCCGGGTTAATGATGGACGCCCCGTCGTTTGCCAGCGTGTAGAGGAACGGCGCGAACGGCTGGCTGAGGGTGAACTTCACCGTATGGTTATCGACGGCATCAATTTTCAGGTCTTTCGGGAAGGCTTCAGACGGCCCCTGGCCGAGCTTCAGCAGGCGCTCAAAGGAGAGTTTTACCGCCTCGGCGGTGACCGGCGTGCCGTCGGAGAATTTCGCGTTATCCGCCAGGGTAAAGGTCCACTCTTTCTGGTCGTCAGACGCCTTCCAGCCCGTCGCCAGATCGCCTTCCACCTCGGTAGAGCCTGGCTTGTACTTGACCAGACGCTGGTAGGACGGATAGGTGACGGTCCAGTCGTTGTTATCAATGGTGATGGCAGGATCGAGCGTTTGCGGGTCGGCGGCTTTACCGATCGCCAGCATGTCTTTCGGGACGGCAGCCAGCGCCAGCGGTGCGCTCAGGGCCAGCGTGGCGGCGATCAGCGTCGAGAGAAGCGATGTTTTCATGGCAGTGCTCCAGGTTTAGAGAGAAGTGTGCGTCAGGGGAAAACAGGCAAAACGGTCGTCAAGCAGCGGATAGCTGGCGGCGTTCGGCAGTTCGAAGTGCCACCATTCGCTGCTGATACCCACAAAACCACCGCCGAACATGATGGCGTTCAACAGCAGACGGTTGCGCTGGGCGTGCGGCGGCACGGAAGGGTGATACGGATGCGAGCGGTCGTGCATTTCGTCAAAACCGGCACCCATATCCAGCACGGCGTTATGTTCATCCATCAGGGTGACGTCGATGGCCGTACCGCGGCTGTGATTGGAGCCAATCACCACGTCGACCACGTATTCCGGATTCGGGCAGGCATCCCACAGCTGGGCCTGTGCCTGCTGCGGCCGATAGGCGTCGTACACCACCAGCTTCAGCCCGGCCAGCGAGGCAATGCTGATGGCTTTTGCCAGCGCGGTGGCCGCGTCGGTATGCAGCAGGCACAGCGCCTCCTGATAGATCGGACGGCCGGTGATATTGTCGGCGGTGGCGTACTTCAGATCGATATGCAGCGTGGGAAACGTCTTCGCCACATCAATCAGTTCACTCTCTTCGGGCATAGCTCCGCTCCTTTAGCGTTCGAATTGACCAAACTCTTGTTGTAATTGCCGGTTTACCGCCAGACGCGCCGGGAGCGCCTCACCCAGCGCCTCCACCACGCCCGACAGCAGCAGGTTGAACAGACAGCTCACGGGGGCAAGCGAATCCCAGAAGTGACCGGTATCGGTTTTCACCTGCAGTAAATCCATCGGGTAATCCCGCGCCCACGGGCACCAGATGTCGGTGATCAAGGCCAGCGGAATGCCTTTTTCGCTGGCGACGCGGCAGTACTGGCGGGCCATCGCGGAGTAGGTGCGCGTGTCGGTCAGCACGACGTACGGGTGCGAAAACCCCGAGTTGAGGGATTCCACCCAGCTGCCGGAAGCCCCCTCCGAATAGCTCACGCGCGGGCGGAGGTACTCGAGGTGGCTGAAGAAGGCGTTGGCAATCCCGCGCGTGGACTGGATCCCCAGCACAAACACCGCGTCCGCGTGGGCGAGGTTGTGCACCACCTGACGGAAGGCGTCCGTTTGCGCCAGTTGGTACACCTGCGTGATGGCATCCACTTCCAGCGACAGGGCATGCTGAAGGCGGCTGGAAAGGGGGCGCTGCTGCTGCCAGGAGTCCAGCCGCTCGTTCATACCCCAGGGCTGATACGGATCGCGCAGGCTCTTTTTGGCATCTTCCAGGTTGCGATACCCCAGCTTGCGCAGGAAGCGTCCGACGGTAATTCCGCTGGTCCCGCTCGCCTGACCGATGCTCTCCGCCGTTTCAAACGGGATTTGCGCGGCGTGCGCCAGCAGCCAGCTTCCGACCCGCTTTTCGCTGGGCGTGAGCTGGCTGAACGTCGCTTCGATACGGCTCAACATCTCGGGTTTCGTCGTCATACCGCCTCGCTGTTAACAGGCTGTCAATGGCAAAATTTTTGTTACCTGGTTAACAATGCATGACGCGTGCCATGTTCACAGGGCGGGTGAAACCCGCTGTGCAGTAAACTTCATGCAATATTTGCTTAACCAATGATCAACATTTGTGCAGCGTAGTTCACTTTTGGTGCACTGTCTGACGCGGCAGGTATGAATTTGGTGAATACGTCAGTCCGTTCACATTTTTGATAAGATAGATGTAGTGTGAATATAAAAGGGATCCCGGCATGGTAAATCTGCCCTGGCGAGTCAGCGTGCGCCTGATGGCGCTTGCAAAGAAAATAGGGATGGTCGTCGGGATCGTACTGATCGTCCTGCTGGCGGTGCGGGTCTATCTCTCACAGAAGGGACCGGAACTGCACCTGTGGCATACCTGGCGGGCCGATGAGATGTCCGTGCGCGAGATGGATAACGCCGATTTTGCCCGGTATATCGCCCGGGAAAACGCCATTTTCGCCGATCTTGATAATGCGGTGACGGCGAAAACAGAGGGCGAGGAACGCACGCCGTTAAACCGCTATTATCGCCAGAGCCTGGTGTGGCCGGGACAGTTTACGCCCGATGCCAACCGCTCCTTTGTGCTGATGCCTGCCGGAAAGCCGCGCGGCGCGGTGGTGCTGCTGCACGGTCTGACGGACTCGCCTTACAGCGTCCGGCGGCTTGCCGTGAACTATCAACAGCACGGCTTTGTGGCCGTGGTCCCGCGTCTGCCCGGGCACGGTACCGCGCCCGGCGCGCTGACGGACGTCGACTGGGAGATGTGGCTCGCGGCAACGCGTCTTGCGGTGCGGGAAGCCACGCGTCTGGCGGGCGAGGCTGCGCCTTTGCATCTGGTGGGTTACTCCAACGGCGGGGCGCTGGCGATGAAATACGCCCTTGATGCGCTGGATGCGCCTGCGCTGCGTAAACCGCAGCAGGTGATACTGCTCTCACCTATGATCGGCGTGACGGCCTTTGCGCGGTTTGCCGGTTTCGCCGGGCTACCGGCGCTGCTGCCGGCGTTTGCCAAAGCGGCGTGGCTGAATATCTCTCCGGAATATAACCCGTACAAATATAACTCGTTCCCGGTGAACGCCGCCCGCCAGTCATGGCTGCTGACGAAGGCCCTGCAGGAGCAAATCGGCCGCGAGGCTCGGGAGAACAGGCTAGCGAATTTGCCGCCGATCCTGGCGTTCCAGTCAGTCATGGATTCCACGGTCAGCACCCGCGCGGTGGTGACCGGCCTGTTTGACCAGCTTTCGGCAAACGGCAGCGAGCTGGTGGTGTTTGACATCAATCAGGCTGCCAGCTTCCGTCCGCTGTTCAAACCGTCGTCGTGGACGGCAACCTCGGCGCTGCTGCCGGTTGCGCAGAGGCGTTACGGTGTCACAATTATTACCAATGCCAGCGAGCACAGCTTCTCGACGGTGGCGAAAATCACTCCGGCAGGCAGCACCCGGGAGACGGTCGTGCCGCTCGCGCAGGCCTGGCCGCAGGATGTCTATTCCCTGTCGCACGTTGCGGTGCCGTTCCCGCCGGATGACGATCTTTATGGCCGTGAGCCTCGGGTGAAAAACCGCTACGGTATCAGCCTGGGGACAATTGCGCTCTGGGGCGAAACCTCCGTGTTGAGCGTCGGGAAAGAGGCGCTTATGCGGGTCACCTCGAACCCGTTTTACGACTATATACAGGAGAGGATCGACAGCCGAATTGGCAACGGGGAAAAGTAACGTTCCCCTGTGGTGTGAATATGTTAGGTCGCATTGATTAAGTATGTTAAATAGTAGCTTCAAGGCACCTCTCTTTCTCATCGGAACCCATTTTTGTGCTGACGACTCTGATTTACCGAAGCCAGTTGAATTTATCCCGCCCCTCCACCGAGCTGCGGGAACTGGTGGAGCGCGCCCGGATCCGCAATGCCAGTCTGAATATCACCGGGGTTCTGCTCGCAAAAGGCAGCGACGTGCTGCAAATACTCGAAGGGTCGGAAGAGAGCGTGCTTAAGCTGTTCCATAAAATCCGTGACGACAAGCGGCACAGTGGAGTGGTAGAGCTGATGCGGGACTATGGCCCGCGCAGACGCTTCGAAAACGTCGGTATGCTGCTGTTCGATCTGCAGAGGCAGTCACCGAAAGAGGTGCTGCAGTCGGTTCTGAATTACAGCAAGCTGGACAGCTATCTCACATCCGATGACCGGGTGTTCAAATTTATCCAGACGTTTATCACGGGTAAACGTCCGGCCCTGTCGGGTGCACGCTACGTACCTGAAAAATGGACGCTTTCACCCGAGGCGTTGCCCTTTGGCGAACACCTGGGGCTGATGGCCAACCAAACCTGTCAGTTTGCGCTCCAGCCCATTGTTGAGCCCTCGGAAGGGAAGATCAGTTCACTTGAAGCCCTTATTCGCGGCAACGACGGCGGCAGCCCGGAGCATTTCTTCAGCACCCTCGACCCGGACAAAATCTACGAAGTCGATCTCCAGACGAAGGCGTATGCCTTTGCTCTCGCGGAAAAGCTGGGCATTGGTAGCCATAAGATTGCGGTAAACCTGCTGCCGATGTCGCTGGTGAATGTTCCCAACGCCGTGGAATTCCTGGTCAGCGAGATAAAAAAACATGGGCTGCAGCCGGAGCAGGTGGTCATTGAAGTGACGGAAAACGAGATGATCTCCGGCTTCAACCAGTTCAATAGCGCCATCAAGCAGCTTCGCGGTGAGGGGATTGGCCTGGCGATCGATGATTTCGGTTCCGGCTATGCCGGTCTTTCGCTGCTAACTCGTTTTCAGCCGGATAAAATTAAGATCGACCGGGAGATAGTCAGCGATATCCACCTCAGCGGCCCGAAGCAGGCGATTGTGCGCTCCATCGTCAGCTGTTGCTCCGATCTCGAAATTACCCTGGTGGCCGAAGGGATCGAGAAGATAGAGGAGTGGTGCTGGCTCGAGTCTGCCGGGATCCGGCGTTTCCAGGGCTTTCTGTTTGCCCGCCCGCAGCTTAATGGCGTCGGTGATATTCACTGGCCGCATCTGGTGCGTTAGCCAATTTTCCTCCCGCGTTATTTCCCCTTCGTCCTGCCTGTGCTTAAATAGCTAAAACGGTTTAACATTGTTTAGCTACGAGGATCACATGAAAAAAATCTGGGTACTTGGCGATGCGGTGGTGGATTTGCTGCCCGATGGAGAAGGCAGATTGCTGCAGTGTCCCGGCGGCGCACCGGCAAACGTTGCGGTCGGTATTGCCCGGCTGGGCGGCCAGAGCGCCTTTATCGGCAGGGTTGGCGACGATCCCTTCGGGCGCTTTATGGCGAAAACTCTCGCTGACGAAAAGGTTGACGTGAAGTCTATGCGCCTTGATCCGGCGCACCGCACCTCAACGGTGGTGGTCGATCTGGATGACCAGGGCGAACGCTCGTTTACCTTTATGGTTCGCCCGAGCGCCGATCTGTTTCTCGAATCCGCCGATCTGCCGACGTTCAGCGCGGGGGAATGGCTACACGTCTGTTCCATCGCATTAAGCGCAGAGCCGAGCCGTTCTGCGACGTTTGAGGCGATGGCCGCCGTTCGTGAGGCGGGCGGTTACGTCAGCTTCGACCCCAATATTCGCCCGGATCTCTGGCCGGATGAGAACGCGCTGCGCCGCTGCCTGGAGCAGGCCCTGCAGAGCGCCGACGTGGTGAAACTCTCCGTCGAAGAGCTGGCGTTTTTAACCGGAAATGTCGAGGTAAACGTCGGTCTGGACGCGCTGATGGCGCGCTGCCCGGCGCGTCTGGTGCTGGTCACCCAGGGAAAAGAGGGGGTGATCGCCTGGCATGATGGCACCGTAAAACACTATCCGGCAACGCCCGTCGAGTGTGTCGATACCACCGGCGCGGGCGATGCCTTTGTGGCGGGGCTGCTCTACGGGCTGGCCGCCGGGCAGGATCTGACGCCGGTCATCGCCTTAGCCCAGCGCTGCGGCGCATTAGTCACCACGGCCAAAGGGGCAATGACCGCATTGCCGTGGCAGCACGATCTGTAATTCCTTCCTTCACTGGCCGCCATCCGGCGGCCTGAATTGTCGCCTCGATCACACTTACTAAAACGGTTTAGCAAAAAAGATTGCCGATCCAAAATTCAGAGGTTTAGTATCAGCAACCTAAACCGGTTTAGCAATTTAGCACGTTTAATGACTTCTTTTAGGGATGCGACAAAATGTATAAAAAACGCAGACTTGCCGTGATGATAGGCATGCTGGCCGGAAGTACCTCTGTTTTTGCCCAGACGGATATGACAAGTATCGAAGCGCGTCTTGCCGCGATGGAGCAGCGCCTCCAGGCTGCGGAAACGCGTGCGCAGGTGGCTGAGAAACGCGCCACGGATGCGGAACAAAAAACGCAGCAGCTGGTGGCCGCCCAGCAGCAGACGCAAACGACAGCCCAGGCGGTGGCGCAGCGCACCACCGCACTGGAGAAGAAGGCGGATCAAAGCAGCGGATTTGAGTTCCACGGCTACGCCCGTTCGGGCCTTCTGATGAACGATGCGGCCTCCAGCAGCAAAAGCGGTCCTTATCTGACCCCGGCCGGAGAAACCGGCGGCGCGGTAGGGCGTCTGGGTAACGAAGCCGACACCTACGTCGAGCTGAACCTGGAGCACAAGCAAACTCTGGATAACGGCGCCACCACGCGCTTTAAAGCGATGCTGGCCGACGGTCAGCGAACCTATAACGACTGGTCAGCCGATACCAGCGATCTTAATATTCGCCAGGCCTTCGCGGAGCTGGGCAACCTGCCTGATTTTACCGGCGCGCTGAAGGGCAGCACCTTCTGGGCGGGTAAACGCTTCGACCGCGACAACTTTGATATTCACTGGCTGGACTCCGACGTGGTGTTCCTGGCCGGTACCGGCGGCGGCGTCTACGACGTGAAATGGAACGATTCGCTGCGCAGCAACTTCTCCATTTACGGCCGCAACTTCGGCAGCGTGGAGCAGACCGACAATAACGTTCAGAACTATATTCTCAGCATGAACCACTTCGCCGGACCGTTCCAGCTGATGGTGAGCGGTCTGCGTGCGAAGGATAACGACGACCGTAAAGACACCAACGGCGATCTCATCAAAACTGACGCCGCCAATACAGGCGTTCATGCGCTGGTCGGGTTGCACAACGAGAGCTTCTACGGCCTGCGGGAAGGGACAGCCAAAACGGCGCTGCTGTACGGTCACGGGCTGGGTGCGGAAGTAAAAAGCATCGGTTCCGACGGCGCGCTGCTGTCTGAGGCGGATACCTGGCGCTTCGCAAGTTACGGTGTCACGCCAGTCGGCGGCGGCTGGAGCGTTGCGCCCGCCGTACTGGCGCAGAGCAGTAAAGATCGCTACGTCAAGGGCGATAGCTATGAGTGGGTGACGCTTAACACCCGCCTGATTAAAGAAGTGACGCAGAACTTCGCCCTGGCGTTTGAGGGAAGCTATCAGTACATGGATTTAAATCCGGAAGGCTATAAGGACCGCAACGCCGTCAACGGCAGTTTCTACAAGCTGACCTTTGCGCCGACGTTAAAAGCGAGCAAAATCGGCGATTTCTTCAGCCGTCCGGAGCTGCGCCTGTTTGCCACCTGGATGGACTGGAGCAGCAAACTGGATCATTACGCCAGCGATGATGCCTTTGGCAGCAGCGGCTTCAGCGCCGGCGGGGAATGGAACTTTGGGGTCCAGATGGAAACCTGGTTTTAACCCATCACGCTCCCGCCCGGCGGGAGCGTTTCGCACATCATAAAAAGAAGTCAGGCAGAGGTATCTATGGATTTTAATCAAATCGCCCGCGAGCTTATTCCGCTGCTCGGTGGCAAGGAAAATATCGCCAGCGCGGCGCACTGCGCAACGCGTCTTCGTCTGGTGCTGGTCGATGACGCGCTTGCCGATCAGCAGGCGATCGGCAAGGTCGACGGCGTAAAAGGCTGTTTTCGTAACGCCGGACAGATGCAGGTGATTTTTGGCACGGGCGTGGTCAACAAGGTTTACGCGGCGTTTATTCAGGCGGCGGGGATTAGCGAATCCAGTAAATCGGAGGCCGCGGATCTGGCGGCGCGCAAGCTGAACCCGTTCCAGCGCATTGCCCGTCTGCTCTCAAATATCTTTGTGCCGATCATTCCCGCGATTGTGGCATCCGGCCTGCTGATGGGCCTGCTCGGCATGGTGAAAACCTACGGCTGGGTCAATGCGGATAACGCTCTCTACATCATGCTGGACATGTGCAGCTCCGCGGCGTTTATCATTCTGCCTATTCTGATCGGCTTTACCGCCGCGCGGGAATTTGGCGGCAACCCGTATCTCGGCGCGACGCTGGGCGGCATTCTGACTCACCCGGCGCTGACCAACGCCTGGGGCGTGGCCTCCGGCTTCCACACCATGAACTTCTTCGGCCTTGAGATCGCGATGATTGGCTATCAGGGCACGGTGTTCCCGGTGCTGCTGGCCGTCTGGTTTATGAGCATCGTGGAGAAAAATCTGCGCCGCGCGATCCCGGACGCGTTAGACCTGATCCTGACGCCGTTCCTCACCGTCGTTATCTCCGGCTTTATCGCCTTGCTGATTATCGGCCCGGCGGGGCGCGCGCTGGGCGACGGCATCTCCTTTATCCTGAGCACGTTAATTGAACACGCGGGCTGGCTGGCCGGGCTGCTGTTCGGCGGGCTTTACTCGGTGATTGTGATCACCGGTATTCACCACAGCTTCCACGCGATTGAAGCCGGGCTGCTGGGTAACCCGTCGATTGGCGTGAACTTCCTGCTGCCGATCTGGTCCATGGCGAACGTGGCGCAGGGCGGCGCCTGTCTGGCGGTGTGGTTCAAAACCAAAGATGCCAAAATCAAAGCCATTACCTTACCGTCGGCGTTTTCTGCGATGCTGGGCATCACCGAAGCGGCCATTTTTGGTATCAACCTGCGCTTTGTTAAGCCGTTTATCGCCGCGCTGATCGGCGGCGCGGTGGGCGGGGCCTGGGTGGTGTCTGTTCATGTTTACATGACCGCCGTTGGGCTGACCGCTATTCCGGGCATGGCCATCGTGCAGGCCAGCTCGCTGCTCAACTATATTATCGGTATGGTGATTGCCTTCGGCGTGGCGTTTACCGTCTCACTGCTGCTGAAATATAAAACGGACTCTGAATAATGACGTTACCTTCCCGCTGGCCTGCGATCCTGCAGGCCGTTATGAAAGGCCAGCCGCGGGCGCTTGCGGATAGCCACTATCCGCAGTGGCACCCCGCGCCGGTGACGGGGCTGATGAACGATCCCAACGGGTTTATCTGGTTTGCCGGCCGCTACCACCTGTTCTATCAATGGAACCCGCTGGACTGCGAGCATCGGTTTAAATGCTGGGGGCACTGGAGCTCTGCGGACCTGGTGCACTGGCAGCACGAGCCGCTGGCGCTGATGCCCGACGAAGAGTATGACCGCAACGGCTGCTACTCCGGTAGCGCCGTGGATAACGATGGCGTTTTAACCCTGTGCTATACCGGCAACGTCAAGTTCGATGACGGCAGCCGCACCGCCTGGCAGTGCCTCGCCGTGGAACAGCCTGACGGGACCTTTAAGAAGCTGGGTCCGGTGCTGGCGCTGCCGGAAGGCTACACCGGACACGTGCGCGATCCGAAGGTGTGGCAGCACGACGGGGAGTGGTACATGGTGCTCGGCGCGCAGGATGTGCAAAAGCGGGGCAAGGTACTGCTGTTTAAGTCAGCCGATTTGCACGCCTGGACGTCCTGCGGGGAAATCGCCGGTCACGGGGTCAACGGCCTGACGGACGCGGGGTATATGTGGGAGTGCCCGGACCTGTTCGCCCTCGACGGAACGCACATCCTGATTAGCTGTCCGCAGGGGCTGGTGCGCGAGCCGCATCGCTATCTCAATACCTATCCGGCGACCTGGATGAGCGGGGCGTTTGACTATGAAAACGCCGCATTCGATCACGGCGAGCTGCACGAGCTGGACGCGGGCTTTGAATTTTACGCTCCGCAAACGACGCTGGCGGAAGACGGACGACGCATACTGATCGGCTGGATGGGCGTACCGGACGGGGAAGAGATGCTTCAGCCAACCCGGGCGCACGGCTGGATGCATCAGATGACCTGTCCGCGCGAATTACGCTATCGCGACGGCAGGCTCTGGCAGACCCCGGCGCGCGAGCTGGCGGGGCTGCGTGATGATGAGCAGCGCTGGCAGGGGCGCGGCAGCGAGGCGCCGGACATGGACGCGACGCGCCTGGAGTTTGAGCTGATCGCATCGCAGGTGAATGTCGATTTTGGCGGCGCGCTGCGCCTAACGGTCGATGAGCGGGGCATACGTCTTGAACGCGCGAGCCTGAAAACCGGTGAAACGTTGACCCGCTACTGGCAGGGCGACGTCACTCATTTACGCGTTCTCTGCGACCGCTCCAGCGTTGAAATCTTCATCAATCACGGTGAAGGAGTGATGAGCAGCCGCTATTTTCCTGACCATCCGGCCCGGGTGCGATTCGAAGGTGCGTCCGATATCACATTACGCTACTGGTCGCTGCGCGCCTGCATGATAGAATGAGGGTTTTGGCAGCCGGATCTAAGTCGTTGTGAGAAAAACAAAACGCGTCACCATTAAAGACATCGCGGAGCTGGCGGGTGTGTCAAAAGCAACCGCCAGCCTGGTCCTGAACGGGCGCAGCAAAGAGCTTCGCGTGGCGGAGGAGACGCGCGAGCGCGTGCTGGCGATTGCAAAAGAGCACCACTATCAGCCCAGCATTCACGCCCGGTCGCTGCGCGATAACCGCAGCCACACCGTTGGTCTGGTGGTTCCGGAGATCACCAACTACGGTTTTGCCGTGTTTTCTCACGAGCTGGAGACGCTGTGCCGCGAGGCGGGGGTTCAGCTGCTGATCTCCTGTAGCGATGAAAACCCGGGCCAGGAGACGGTGGTGGTGAACAACATGGTGGCGCGTCAGGTTGACGGGCTGATTGTGGCCTCCAGCATGCTTAACGATGCGGACTACCACAAGCTGAGCGAGCAGCTGCCCGTTGTCCTGTTTGACCGCCACATCAACGACAGCGCGCTGCCGCTGGTGATCACCGACTCCATTACCCCGACGGCGGAACTGGTGGCCGACATTGCGCGCCAGCATCCTGATGAATTCTATTTTCTCGGCGGCCAGCCGCGCCTTTCTCCGACACGCGATCGTCTGGAAGGGTTTAAGCAAGGTCTGCGAGAGGCCGGCGTGGAGCTGCGTCCCGAGTGGATCATTCACGGCAACTATCACCCGAGCTCCGGTTACGAGATGTTTGCTGAACTCTGCGCCCGTCTGGGGCGTCCGCCGAAAGCGCTGTTCGCCGCCGCCTGCGGGCTGCTGGAAGGGGTGCTGCGCTATATGGGCCAACACAACCTGTTGCAAAGTGATATCAGGTTAGCCAGTTTTGACGATCACTATCTCTACGATTCGCTGACGATCCCGGTGGATACCATTCGTCAGGATAACCGCCAGCTGGCGTGGCACTGCTTTGATTTGATTAGCAAATTAATCGAAGGGGAGACGCCGCAGCCGTTGCAGCGCAAGCTCAATGCCACCCTGCAGCGACGCTATAAGTCAGCGAAATAGCCCGGTTCGATACTTCAATAACTTTAATTAATTTAAGTTTTGGAATGGCCGATAACCATAAGGAATAATTCTCCTTGAGGTATTGGTTTATGTCGTTGAAAAAGTCGTCCCTGGTTGTCCTGTTCTCGCTGCTTTTCTTCTTTGTTGTCAGCACCGTGACCAGCGTTAGCCTCATCATTAAAAGTAATAATTCCCTGGATAACGTCAACAAAGAGATCCAGGTTGTGCTGTCCATTATTGACCCCATCAACCATAGCCGTACGCTGCGCGTGCGGGTGATGGAGTATGTGAAGATGGTGGAAGCGGGCAACTCGGCGGACGGGGCTGCAAAACTAACTGCCGTGAAAGAGGCGCTGACCAAAGCGGACCACGCCTTTGCGGCCTTTATGGCTTCGCCGCGTCTAACGGATGAAGCGCCGCTGGTGACTGCCTATCAGGATGCCTGGCAAAACTACCGCAACCAGGGGCTGGCGCCGCTGATTGATGCCGCCGAGGCGCACGATGTCGCCAAATTTAACGCGCTGATCCCGGAAGTCTCCCGTCTTGACCGCCAGTACGAGATCGTTCTCGACCAGGTCCTTTCCGTCCACCAGAAATACGCCAAAAGCCTGAACGAAGACGCGAGCAGCCACTTCATCTCCGGCCTGGTGATTATTGCCGCTATCGCCTGCCTGTTTGTGGTGGTGATTGTCGCCGTCAGCCTGCTGATGAAGCGCTTTGTTTTTGCGCCGGTCAACCTGGCGCGCGAGCACTGCAGCCAGATTGCGGCGGGCAAGCTGGACGTTCCGGTGCCGGTCAAGGGGAGCGCACATAACGAAATCGATCATCTTATGAGCTCAATGGAGCAGATGCGTCAGGCGCTGCTGGCGACCATCGCCCAGGTGCGCGACGCGAGCCATACCGTAACGCACGCGGCGCAGGAGATTGCCTCCGGGAATATCGACCTGGCGTCACGTACCGAGCAGCAGGCTTCGGCGTTAACCCAGACGGCAGCGAGCATGGAAGAGCTGAGCGCGACGGTGGCGAACAATACCGACAACGTTTACCAGGCCGGGAAACTGGTGCAGGACGCGGTGAAAAATGCCCACACAGGTGAAGCGGTGACCCGTGAAGTGATCGACACGATGAACACCATCGCGGCGAACTCGAAGCGTATCGAAGACATTACCAGCGTGATTAACAGCATCGCCTTCCAGACCAATATTCTGGCGCTGAACGCGGCGGTTGAAGCGGCGCGCGCCGGAACGCAGGGCCGTGGCTTTGCGGTCGTGGCCAGCGAAGTGCGCACCCTGGCGCAGAAAAGCGCGGTGGCGGCTAAGGACATCGAAAGCCTGATTGCGCAGTCTGTCTCCAGCGTGAAAAACGGAGCAGAGCTGGTCAGCCGCTCGGGCGAGGTGATTGACTCGATTATTTCGTCGGTGAATAAAGTGAATACGCTGATGGAGCAGATCTCCGTCGCCTCCGAAGAGCAGAGCCGCGGGATCAGCCAGGTCGGCCAGGCAGTGACCGAGATGGATGGCGTGACCCAGCAGAACGCCGCGCTGGTGCAGCAGTCCGCTGCGGCAGCAGCATCGCTGGAAGAGCAGGCGCAGCAGCTTTCGCGGAGTATTTCGAGTTTTAGTTTGCCGGTGCAGGCTTGATTGATGGTTTAAGGCTCCTGAGGGGGCCTTTTATTTAAAGGGATGCGAGTTGGTGAGAAGAATTATGACGGACTGCCACATGAAACTTTTATGTAAACCAGAGCTGAATCGCCACGCGTTTAACAGACACCTCAGAGTCATTTAAGATGACTTAAAGAGAGGTGCCCATGAGCGGTAAGCGTTATCCTGAAGAGTTTAAAACTGAAGCAGTCAAACAGGTTGTTGATCGCGGTTATTCTGTTGCCAGCGTTGCAACACGTC
The DNA here is from genome assembly GCF_035064085.1 of Enterobacter sp. R-1.6.2. NCBI lineage: Bacteria > Pseudomonadati > Pseudomonadota > Gammaproteobacteria > Enterobacterales > Enterobacteriaceae > Enterobacter > Enterobacter sp. R-1.6.2. Next base: position 18 of record NZ_JASEYI010000001.1, on the reverse strand, counting down.
TCGATATCACCACCCACA